>NZ_JBHVFE010000091.1:0-23745 GCF_042801945.1 Kitasatospora sp. NPDC057542 | reverse complement strand
GGGCCGGGTGGCCCTCCGGCGCCGACGGCGGGCTCCTGGCGTCAGGGGAGCTTGGTCGTCGGGGCGACGCCGGTGAGCACGTCGTGGAGGACCTCCAGCAGCTGGGCCTCCGTGAGGGCCTCGTCGTTGCCCTCGTGGAGCGTCCGCCCGGCCTTCAGCAGGTCGTTGACGATGTCGTCGAGCGTCTTGCGGACGGCCTCTATGCCCTCGCCCACGCTCTTCGCGTAGTCGAGGTAGGCCTGCTTCAGCGCCTTGGCGGACGGAAACGCGTCCTGGCCCGCCTTCAGCGCCGACGGCGCCTTCGCCCAGTTCGTCTTCTGGCTGTTCACGTCCTGCTCGAAGGCCCGCAGCTCTGCGAGGCGGCCCTCCAAGTAGGCGATGGTGATCTTGGTGGTGTCGCCGCTCATGCGCGGGCCCCCCTCCTCGTCAGGCGAACTGCTTCCCCGCCTGGGTGTCCGACTCGCGCATGATGTCGTGCATCGTGCTGAGGGTGTTCGCGGCCGCCGTGATGTCGTCGTCCATGGCGGACTCGTTGGCCGTGACCACCCGGGAGAGGTCCTCGAAGGCCGTGGCCGCGACACCCTGGAAGTGGCCGCCGTCGATCACGCCCCGCAGCTTGCTCATGAGTTCGTCCAGGTTGCTGCGCATCATGTTGCCGGCCTGGCGCAGCTCGCCGACCGCCTGCGACACGGTCTCGTGGTGGAGCTGGATGTTGCCGAAGTCCATGGGGTTACTCGATCCTCTTCTGGTGATGAACCGTCAGACGCCTTGCAGGCCGTTGTAGATGCCGTCGGCGGCGTGGGCACGGGCGTCGTCCTCGGCCTGGGTGAGGATCGCGTTGGCGCCCTGGGTGGACTGTACGAAGCGCTCGAAGGCGCCGATGACCTGCTGGTAGCGCGTCATCCAGTCCTCGACCTTCCGTTGGAACTCGCTGCTCGCGCCGGAGATGTAGCCCCCGGCGATCTCCTCCTTGATCCGCTCGACCGTGCGACCGGCGGTCACCATGTGCTCGATCTGCTGCTCCAGGCTCGCCAGGACCTGGCGGATCGCTTCGTCTTCCTTGGTCAACATGCCCGGTGTGGTCATGCTCTGCTCCCTTCCCTGCGCTCGCCGGACGGACTGCCCGGCCGAGACGTCTGATCGGACCAACGGCCCTGTTGAGGACGGTGGTTCAGCTGCACGCCGACGGACTTGCCGCGACGGTGCCGGCGGCCCCCGGGGCGGCCGCGGTGGCGGTGGGCGCGGTGGCGTCGGCCATGGCCGCCGGATCGAGGCTCGGGCCGGAGGGCAGCAGCGCCACCACCGCGGCCGGGACCGCGGTCGGCGTCGCACCGCCGTAGCCGAGCTGCTTGACGACCGCCGGCGAGGGCAGCGGGTAGCGCACCCCGCCCTCGGTGACCAGGTACTCGGTGCCGCCGGCGCCCGCTCCCGACAGCGCCCGCACCAGGGCACCGCGGCCCGGCCGGACGGCGATCCGGTCGGCGACGGCGCAGGCCGCACCCCCCGCGTCGGCCGGCGGCGTCGGCGGACGGCCCGCGTAGGCCCGGTCGGCGGGCAGCACGGTGACGGCGGTGGTCGGGGCGCCGGCGCCGGTGTGCAGGTCGGCGCAGACGCCCTCGCCGTGCAGCGGGGCGACCAGAGCCGGCGGCGACTCCGGGAGCCCCGGGGGCGGCGGTCCGCCGGGCGCGGCGTGCCCGGCGAGGTCCAGGGCGCCGATCGGCGCGGGCGCCGGGGCCGCACTGCCGTACGCCTCCTTCTGGGTGCGCGGATCGCCGAGCAGCAGGGCGTACAGGGTCGGGGTGAGCGGAGCGAGGCCGTCCTTGGTGAGCAGGTAGTGCGCGCCGCCCGGGGCCTCGAAGAGCTGGCCGATCCGGGTCGGCTTGCCGCCCAGCGCCGGGCCCGCCTCCCCGCGCCGGGCGACGGCGGGCGCGGCGAGGTCGGGCCCGGCGGGCAGCGCGTTCAGCACTCCGGCCGGCACCGGGAACGGCGTCGCACCGCCGTAACCGAGCGCCTGGAGCGCCTGGTTGGCGGTGTCGACGCGCAGCCGCTGGCCCTGCCAGAGCAGGTGCGTCGAGCCGTCCGGGGCCGCGACCAGCAGCCCCTGGCCGGGCGTCAGCGCCCGCCCCTCGGCCGCCGGGTCCACCAGCACCGCCAGCTTCGGCACGGGGGTGCCGGTCGGGCCGGGCTGGGCGGTGGCGCAGACCAGCCAGGTGCCGCCGGCCAGGTCGGCGGCCGGCGGCAGCCCGTCCGGGGCGCCGACGATCCCGACCGGGGCGCCGCGCGGCGCGTCCGCGATCGAGGCCCGGCTCACCTGCCGCACCGTCATCTGCTCACCGGCCAGCAGCCTGGCGCTGGTGTCGTTCAGCACCGGATGCAGCTGCCCTCCGACGGACAGGTACCGGGCGCCGGTCTCCTCGACCACCACCAGCGTGCCCGGCTTGGCCCAGCCGTCGCCGCCGCCGGGCCGGATCACCCCGTACACCGCGACACCCAGCCCGATCAGCACCCCCACCGCCAGGCCCGTCATGGTGCCCCGGGTGGTCCGCCCGGTGGGGGTGTCCGGCGCGTCGGGCTCCGCCCGCAGCATGCCCGAGGCCAGCCTGCTCATCACGAACAGGTGCGCCTGCACCTGGTCGCGTCGGGACTGCATCCAGTTCCTCCCCGGTTCCTCACGGACGCGCCCGCTGCTCGCGGCCGCACCGCTGCGCGCGCCCACTACGGTCCTACGGCCCCCGGCACCGGCCCGGTTCACCACCCGGCACCGGACCGTCGGCCCCCTCCGCTCTGCCACACTGACCCCGGACGCACGGATCAAGGGGGCTCTCGTGACGGCACTGTGGATCCCGCCGGTGTACGAGGACCGGGAGACGTCGGTCCGCCTGCTGCGCGCGTACTTCACCGGGCGGCGGGCGAAGGGCGGCCCGGCCTACACGGGCGCCCACTTCGAGCGGCTCGCCGGCGGCGGCGACCGCCCGGAGACGGCGGACCGCTTCACCGCCGACGACCTGATCGCGATCACCATGCTGAGCGTCTCGGTCGAGCCGCACGGCGCCGTCGAGCTGCTCACCGACCCCGACGGGCACTGGCGGCGTCTGCTGTCCGCGATCCCCCGCGACGCCCGGCTGGAGGACCCGGCCTGCGCCCCGCTGGTCGCCCCCGGCGGGCCGGCCACCGAGCTGTGGGAGCGGCTGGCGAACCCGCGCGGCACGTACCCGGGCAAGCCGGACGGGGTCGGCCCCGTGGTCGCCGGCAAACTGCTGGCCCGCAAGCGGCCGCACCTGATACCCGTCTACGACGTCCGGGTGAAGGCCCTGTTCCGACGGCCGCGGGTCGACACCACCTTCTGGTCCGCGCTGGCCGACGCCCTGCGCGCGGACGGCGGGGCGCTCCGCGCCCGGCTGGCCGGGCTCCGTACGGAGGCCGGGATCGGTGAGGACATCGGCGTGCTGCGGGTACTGGACGTCATCGCCTGGATGCACCGGGGCGAGACCGGGCAGGCGGCGGGCTGAGCCCGCGCCCGTCACCCGCATCGGCGCCGCGAAGTGGCATGGGCAGGATGCCTGCCCGAGGCTGGGGCGGGGGTCCCGCCTCGGATGGGTACGGTGCCGATGTTCGATACGAGCTTTGCGTTCCCGCGTTCGCTGGAGAAGCCGGTGGCCGGTGCCCGGGGCCGGGTGGCCGTGGTCGGGGCGGGCGTCGCCGGGCTGGTGTGCGCCTACGAGCTGCAGCGCCGCGGGTTCGACGTCGTCGTGTACGAGCGGGCGAACCGGCCGGGCGGGCGGGTGCGCACCCACCGTTTCTGGGACGGCACCCACGTGGACCTCGGCGCCATGCGCATCCCCGGCAACCACCACTGCGTGCTGCACTACGTCTCCCGGTTCCGACTGGCGACCCGCCCGTTCGTCAACGCCAACCCGCGCGCCTACTACCACCTGCGCGGCCGGCGGGTCCGGGTGCAGGACGTGGCGGCGCTGTTCCCCGCGTACGACCTGCGCCCGACCGAGCGGCAGCCTCCGACCCCGGTGCTGGACCACCTGCTCGGCTCGGTGTGGCGCACCCTGACCGTGGAGCAGCAGCGGCGCACCCTGGAGGGCCACTGGGACGACCCGGCGCTGGAGCGGGCGGCCTCGGTGTCGCTGTGGCAGTTCGTCCACGAGCACCTGTCCCAGGACGCCTGGGACCTGGTCGGCCACGCCAGCGGCCTCGCCCACTACGAGCAGTCCTCGCTGCTGGAGGTGCTGGTCGACTACTTCGGCCTGTTCCACCGCGGCCAGGTCGAGCTGGTCGACGGGCTGGACGCGCTGATCCACGCCTTCGTCGGCTCGCTGCGCCCCGGCACGCTCCAGCTCTCCACCCAGGTCGACGAGCTGGCGCTGACCACGGACGGCGTCCGGCTCCGCGGCCGGCGGATCGGCGCCCGGCTGCAACAGGACGTCGACTACGTGGTGTGCTGCGTCCCGGCACCCGCGCTCGACCGGATCGCGCTCACCCCGGGCCTGCCGCACGCCCAGCGGCACGCCATCCGCGGCATCAGCTACGCGAGCAGCATCAAGACCGTCCTGCACCTCACCCGCCGCCGCTGGGAGCTGGAGGACGGCATCCACGGCGGCGGCAGCTTCACCGACCTGCCGATCCAGCAGTGCTGGTACCCCTCGGACAACGCGGTGCGGGCGAAGGCCGGGGTCAACGGCGGCTCCGGCCCGCACTGGACGGTGCGCGACCCGCTGCGCTCGGCCGAACCGACGGCCCTGCTCGGCGCGTACCTGTGGGGCGCCAACGCCCGCCGCTTCGCCGCGCTGGAACCGGCCGACCGGGACGCGCTGGTGCTGCAGTGCCTGGAACGGCTCCACCCGGGTATCACCGGGGACGTGGACGACATCGTGCACTGCAACTGGGACGTGCAGACCGGCATGGGCGGCGGCGCCTTCGCCCATCTGACACCCGGCGAGCACACCCGCTACCTGAGCGTGCTCGGCTCCCCGTTCCCGGCGGAACAGCCGCGGATCTTCTTCGCCGGCGAGCACCTGTCCGGTGCCCACGCCTGGTGCCAGGGCGCGGCGCAGTCCGCCCTCGGCACGGTGAGCGCGCTGCTCGACCGGGCCGGGCACCCCCGGGTCGCCACCCGGGTGGGGGCGGTGTGACGCAGGGCGAGGCGGGCCCGGCCCTCGGCCGGGCCGAACTGCTGGCCCCGTTCCGGCCCGGCCGCTGCGAACTGGTCGGCATCGAGGTCGAGTGCGGCCTGGTCGACCCGGCCACCGGGCTGGCCGCCCGCTACTTCGGCGAGCGCGGCGTGCTGGCCGTCCTGGAGGCGGTGCTGGCCAGGTGGGGCGGCGAGCGGCAGGAGGACGCCGGGCGGCTGACCGGGGTACGGCTCCCGGACGGCAGCCAGATCACCCTGGAGCACGGCGGCCAGCTGGAGTACTCCTCGACGCCCGTCCCGTCCGTGGCCAAGGCGGTGGACGACATGCGTGCCGCCCTGGATCAACTCGCCGAGCTGGTCGGCCGGTTCGGCCTCGCCCTGCTGCCCGGCGCCAACCTGCCGTTCGACCGGCTCGCCGACATGCAGTGGGTGCCGATGAGCCGGGGCGCCATCATGCGGGACTACTTCGCCGGGCTGGGCGAGCCGGGCAGCCGCGCCCGGTACGTGATGGCGCTGTCGCTGTCCACCCAGGTCACCCTGGACTACCTCTCCCCCGCCGACTTCACGCAGAAGCTGCGGATGCAGATGGCCGCCGCCCCGGTGGTCTCCGCCCTGCTCGTCAACTCGCCGCTCCAGGAGGGCGGTTCGTCCAGCGGGCTGCTGTCCCACCGCTGCTGGGCCTGGCTGCGGATGGACCCGCGCCGGGGCGGGGTGCTGCCGCCCGCGCTGCGCCCCGACGTCACCGTCGAGCAGGTCGCCGACTGGGCGCTCGGCATCCCGCTGATCCACTACCGCACCCCGGACGGCCGCTACCACCCCGCGCCCGACCGCACCTTCGCCGAACTCCTGCGGCACGGCTACCCGGACGGCTCACGGCCCACCCCGGTGCACTGGGCCGCCCACCTCAACCAGCTCTGGACCAACACCCGGGTCCGCAACACCCTGGAGCTGCGCGCCTCGGACGGGCCACCGTACCCGTTCATCCCGGCCGTCCCCGCCCTCTGGGCCGGGCTCAGCTACCACCCCGAATCCCGCTCCGCCGCCTGGGAGCTGCTCGGCCGCTACACCCTGCACGACCACCGGGCCGCGCTCGCCGAGCTGCCCGCCCTCGGGCTCGCCACCCGCCTCGGCGGCGACCCGGTCCGCCCGCTGGCCGCCGAACTGCTGCGGCTGGCCCGGGCCGGCCTCGCCGCCCGGATCGCGGCCGGCCTCGAACCGCCGCACGTGCTCGGGTACCTGGACCCGCTGGAGGAGATCCTCGCCACCGGACGGACCTTCGCCGAGCAGTGCCGGGAACGCTGGCACGGCGACCTGCGCCGCGACCCGGCCCGCTACGTCGCCGCGTACCGGGTCTGAGGCCGCCGGGACACGCGGGCACCACCACCGCGTCAGCAGTTCGTCAACGGCGTGTCAGCAGCCCGTCAATCCGGGCCCCGGCGCCCGGGAAGCGGCGGAAGCTGGACGGACCACGCCTGCAGAACCCGCAGGTCGCCCCGGAGGTGAGCCGCATGTCCGTCCTCGCTGCGTTCCATTCCGTCGGCCCGGACGTGCGCCGCCACGGCCACGGCCTACGCGCCGCCGTGACGCAGGTCCTGGACCGCCTGACCGCCAGCCCGCTCGACAACACCGTGCTCGGCGCCATGGGCACGCCCCGTCCGACCGGTCCGCGCGCCCACCGGCACCCCGTGCCCCGACCGGACGGCGCCACTCCCCCCGAAGTCACCGGTGACCGGAGGCCTCGCGCCCGGTGATCTCCGGCCGGGAGCCGGGCCCGTCCGTCCCGGCGCGGGCGGGGCACCACGCGGGCGGGGCACCGTGGCACGGCCATTCGGCGCAGCGCTCCCCCACGCGGCACGGCCCCGGTCCGCAGTGCGCGCCTATGGTGGGCGAATGACCGATCGTCGGACCGCCCGGCCCGGTGGTGTCGCCCGGGTGGGCCACCTCGTCGCCGCCGCCGCTTTCGCCGTCTGCATGGCGGGCACCACGCTGCCCACCCCGCTCTACGGGCTGTACCAGGAGAAGCTCGGCTTCTCCGAGCTGACGGTGACGGTCGTGTTCGCGGTGTACGCCTTCGGCGTCATCGGCGTGCTGCTGCTGATCGGCAACGTCTCCGACGCTGTCGGACGCCGGCCCGTGCTGCTCTGCGGCCTGGGCTGCTCGGCCGCCAGCGCCGTGGTCTTCCTGGCCGCGGACAGCGTCGCCCTGCTCTGCCTGGGCCGCCTGCTGTCCGGGCTGTCGGCGGGCCTGTTCACCGGCACCGCCACGGCGTACGTACTGGAGCTCGCGCCGCCCGGGCGCCGGGCCCGCGCGGGCTTCGTCGCGACCGCCGCCAACATCGGCGGGCTCGGCTGCGGACCACTGCTGTCGGGCCTGCTGTCGCAGTACGCGCCGTACCCACTGATCCTGCCGTTCGCCGTGCACCTGGGGCTGCTCGCGGCCTCGTTCGGGCTCACCCTGCTGCTGCCGGAGACGGTCGCCGGGGCCCGCCCGCTGCGCACCGCCCGGCCCAACCGGCCGACCCTGCCACCGGAGGTCCGACGGGTGTTCGTGCCGGCCGGGATCGCCGCCTTCGCCGGATTCTCTCTGCTGGGCCTGTTCACCTCGGTCAGCCCCGCCTTCCTCGCCGTCGACCTGGGCGTCCACAACCGTGCGGTGGTCGGCCTGGTCGTCTTCACGGTCTTCTTCGCCTCCACCCTCGGCCAGCTCCTGGTGCCCCGGCTCGGCACCGCTCGGGCGATCCCGCTGGGCTGCCTGGTGCTGATCGCCGGGCTGGCCCTGCTGGCCGCCTCGCTCGCCCGGGAGACCCTCCTGCTGCTGGTGCTCAGCGCCCTGGTGGGCGGCGCCGGCCAGGGCATGGGCCTGCGCGGAGCGGTGGGCGAGGTCGCCGCCGCCGCTCCCGCCGAGCACCGCGGCGGCGCCCTCTCGTCGCTGTTCGTGGTCGCCTACTTCGGCATCTCGATCCCGGTCATCGGGGTGGGCCTGCTCGCCGGACGGCTCGGTCTGACCGACGCGGGCCTGGCCTTCGCCGCCTGCATGGCCGTGCTCGCCGCCGCCTCCGGCGCCTACCTGCTGCGCCAGGCGCGCGCCGGGACCTGACCGTCGCGCGCCACCCGCGCGCGCCCGCCGGGTCCCGCCGGTACGCGCTTGCCGTCCGGTCCGGGTACCGGTAGACACGACCCAGACGCCCCGCGTGACATCCGGAGGTCCCCGCCATGAGCGTGACGAGTCGGTACCGGGACGCCTGGGAGGGCTTCTGGCGCGACGCGCCCGAGGAACCGGGCTCGGTGATCTGGGATGCGGAGCCGGCCCTCAGCGCCGAACGCCACCTCACGCTGTTCCGCCCCCACCTTGCCGACCCCGCACTGCCCGTCGTCGATCTCGGCTGCGGCAACGGCACCCAGACCCGCTTCCTCGCCGAACACTTCCCGCTCGTCCTCGGGGTCGACCTGTCCACCGCCGCACTGGACCTCGCCCGGCGCGGCGACCCGGCCGGGCGGGCCGCGTTCACCCGCTTGGACGCCACCGAGGCCGAGGCCGTCCGGGCGCTCCACCACCGCCTCGGCGACGCCAACGTGTACGTGCGCGGGGTGATCCACCAGAGTGAGCCGGCCGACCGTCAACGGGTGGTCGAAGCCGTTCGCACCCTGCTCGGGGCGCGCGGCCGGGCTTTCGTGTTCGAGCTCGCCGAGGCGGCCAAGGACGTGCTCGACGACCTCGTCCGCGGCCCGGCCGGCCCGCCCCCGAAGCTGCGCCCGGTGTTCTCCCACGGGCTCGCCCCCGCCGGGGTCGCCGACGCGGCCTTCCCCGAGCTGTTCCGTGCGGCCGGCCTCGTCGTCCTCGCCACCGGCGAACTGCCGCTGGCCACCACGGAGTCCGCTCCCGACGGCGCCCGGATCGACCTGCCCGCGCACTGGCTGGTCGCCGGACCGGCCTGAGCCCGGGCGGTGCTGCCTGCGCCGGAACGTCGCCGCGAGCCCCGTCAGCCGGTGCGCCGCCCCCGCGACCGATACGCTGCGCGCACACGGTAGGTGCCGTGAAAGCCGTGTGTGCACATGAACTTGACCCTATGTCAGCTTTCAGCCATCCTCCGCGCCGACCCGAACCCTCCGGGGCCGCCCGCTCCGACGGCCCGGCCGTCGGTGATCTCCGCTGGTCACCCGTGGAACACCCGGCGCACCCGGCGCACCCGGAAAGATCGTTCACCACCGGGATCTTGGCGCATTTGTGGGGCCGGAGCGACGAAGGCGTTCGAACGATCGGGCCCGCCGTGTTTTGCTTCCCTGCACGTGACACCGGTCGGCGCGGCAGCAACGGGGTGTCCGTCCCGGCGTCCGAGGGCCTCGTGCTCGTCACCCCGGGCTGGGCGGTGACGCTGCCTCCACGCATCCGCCACCGGACCGTGCCCGACACAGGAGTCTGAATACATGGGATCTTCCACGGCCGAGGAGTCGCCCGTACCCGCGGGGTCCGGCCCGCCCGCGACGCCGCCCCCGGCCCCGGAATCCGTACCGCTGCGCCGGCACCGTCCGCTGCTGCTGCTCGTCACGGAGCAGATGACGAGCTCGGTGGGACGGCAGGTCACCGCGCTGGCGCTGCCGCTGCTGGCCATCGCCCATCTGCACGCCGGGCCACTGGGCGCCTCCGCGCTGATGGCGATGACCTACCTGCCCGGCGTCCTGCTCAGTCCGCTGATCGGCGTCGCCGTCGACCGGGCCCGGTTGCGGCGGATGCTGGTCTCGGTGTCCTGGCTGCAGGTCCCCGCCATCGGCAGCGTGCCGCTCGCGGCCGCGCTGGACGGCCTGACCTGGCCGCACCTGTTCGCCGCGGCCGCAGCCTCGGGGGCGCTGAGCTCCGCCCAGGGCATCGCGCTGCAGTCCTGCCTGCCCCGTGTGGTGCCCGCGGAACGCCTGCTGCCGGCCAACTCCTCGCTCACCGGCGCCCGGACCATCGGCCTGATCGGCGGACCGGCGCTCGGCGGCATCCTGATCGCTGTGATCGACCCGGCCCCGGCGCTGCTGGTCGAGTGCGCCGCCTACCTCGCCGGCGGGGCGCTGTTCCTCGCGCTGCCGGCCTCGCTGAACCGGTCCGCGCACGAGGCGGGCGGCGGCGCGCGGTCCCGCATCGAGGCGCTGAAGGAGGGCCTCGCGGTCATCCGGCGCGAGACCCTGCTGCGCCGCCAGGCCCTGGCCGCGGCCGGGCTCAACCTCGGCGGCGGGGCCGGCGGCGGTCTGTTCGTCCTGTACGCCGACCGGGAGCTGGAGCTGCCCCCGTGGCAGCTCGGCGCGGTCTACGCCGCGTACGCCGTCGGCATGGGCACCGGTGTGCTGGTCGCGACCTCCGTCACCCGGGCGTTGGGCATGGCCCGGGCCATCCGGCTGTGCGCCGTGGGCGCGGGGGCCGCCCTGTTCCTCATCCCGGCGGCCTCGCTGGGACTGGCCTTCCCGGTCCTGGTCCTGTACCAGCTGCTGTTCGGGCTGCTGGCCACCGTGTGGTCGATCGCCATGACCACCGGGCGCCAGCTCGTCACCCCCGCCCACCTGCTGGGCCGCGTCAACGCCTTCCTCCAGGCCGTGCTGACCGCCACCCTGCCGGTCGGTGCCTTCGCCGGCGGGTGGCTCGCCTCCCGGGTCGGCATCGTGCCGGTACTGGTCGGGGCGGCGGCCGTCGCCCTGGCGGGCGCGAGCAGCCTCTGGTTCCCGCGGGACGTGCTCGCCGGGATCGAGCGGGCGGCGGAGAGGACGGCCTGACGTCCGGGGCGCCGACGAGTCGCCGGGCCTCCCACCCCGAGCGCATCCTGGAGGGGAACCACATCCCCTCACCAGGGAGGAAGCCCGATGGCGGTCCGGCGCGTGGGTCTCGTGGTGCACAAGGGACGCCCCGAGGCGGTGGCGGCCTCGGAACTGGTCCGCGCCTGGTGCGCGGACCACCGGGTCCAGTGCACCGAGATCGACGTGTGGAGCACGGGTGTACAACGGCGCAGCGCCCGCGAGGAGATGGCCGCGGCCGGGGACCCGGACCTCATCGTCGCGCTGGGCGGTGACGGTACCTTCCTGCGCGGCGCCCGCCTGGCGGCGCACAACGACTCCCTTCTGCTGGGCATCGACTTCGGGCATCTCGGGTTCCTCACCGAGGTGCCCGCCCGGGACGTGCTCCAGGCGCTGGACGCCGTCCAGGAGTCCCGTACGACCGTGGAGGAGCGGATGCTGCTCACCATGCGCGCCTCCAGACCGCTCTCGCCGCCCGAGGAGCTCGGTCCGCTGCGGCCGGACGGCCGGCGACCGTCGCTGCCCACGCCGCAGGTGCGTCCCGGCTGCGAGGCCGGCGGGGGCTGGGGGGTGGCGCTCGACGTGCTCGGGCTGAACGACGTCGTCGTGGAGAAGTTCGACCGGGACGGCCGGGTCGCCGCCGCGGTCTACTTCGCCGGGAGGCTGCTCGCCAGCTACGCCGGCGACGCGCTGCTGGTGGCGACCCCGACGGGCTCCACCGCGTACAGCTTCGCCGCGGGCGGGCCGGTGGTCTCGCCCCGGGCGGAGGTCCTCGTCTTCACGCCCGTCGCGGCGCACATGGTCTTCATGCGCTCGGTGCTCGCCGCACCGGACGAGCCGATCGCCATCCGGCTGCTGCCGGACTCGGGGAACGCGGCGGTCAGCGTGGACGGCCAGCTCCGCGGCGTGCTGGAGCCCTGCGACTGGGTCGGCGTCTACGCCGCGCCGACCCGGCTGCGGGCGGTGCGCCTGGGGCCGACCGACTTCTACGGCCGCCTGCGCCGGCGGATGCGGCTGACCGACGCTCCCGCCACCTCCTCCGACGGCGAGGCGCCCTCGACCTGGCCGCTGACCGCGCCGCCGCCGCACGACCTGGAACACCTGAACCTGCCCACGCTGCAGCCGGGCAGACGCCTTCCCTCCGTGGTCCGCCAGGCCGACGGCGAGGCCTGACCGGCTCCGTGCGGAACGGGCGTTCCCGGGGTGAGAACGACCGTTCCGGGAGCGGGCGTTCTCAGGCCCGTCCGAGGACCCGGTCGACGGCGATCTCGATGACCACACGGTCCGGGTTGGCCCGCGGCTCGCGGTAGCGCTCGGCGTAGCGGCGCTCCGCCTCGGCGACCTGCTCGGGCTCGTCACGGACGACCGCGACGCCCTCCAGGGTCGACCAGCGGGCCCGGTCCACCTGGCAGACCGCGACCCGCAGGCCCTCGGGCCCGGCCGCGGCGACGTTGCGGGCCTTGCGGCTGGTGCGGCTGGTGATCACCCGGGCGGTCCCCGTCTCCGGCTGGTACGTCACGCCGACCGGCACCACGTGCGGCGTGCCGTCCGGGCGGGTGGTGGTCAGCGTGGAGATGTGCCGCTCCCGCCAGAAGGCGAGGAAGGAGCCGTCGAGGTCGCGCGGGTCATGGGCCATGATCGCGATGGTACGGCCCCCGGGGAACGATCTTTCCCCGGGGGCCGTACGGGCAGGGCGTCAGTGCCCGCGCGCGATCCACTCCGGCAGGGCCGGGGCCTCGGCGCCGATGGTGGTCGGCTCGCCGTGGCCGGTGCGCACCACGGTCTCGGCCGGGAGCGTCAGAAGCCGCTCGCGGATCGAGTCGACGATGGTCGGGAAGTCCGAGAACGACCGGCCGGTGGCTCCCGGGCCGCCCTGGAACAGGGTGTCACCGGTGAAGACGGTGCCCAGCGCTGGCGCGTACAGGCAGACCGCGCCCGGCGCGTGGCCCGGGGTGTGCAGCACGGTCAGCTCGGTGCCGGCCACCTCGATCCGCTGACCGTCGGCCAGTTCGCCGTCCGGCAGCCGCTCGGGGTGGGTGAGCTTCCACAGCGGCAGGTCGTCGGGGTGCAGCAGGATCGGCGCACCGGTGCGGGCGGCGAGCGCCGGGGCCGCGTCGATGTGGTCGTTGTGCGCGTGGGTGGAGACGATCGCCAGCAGCCGGCGCCCGCCGAGCGCGGCCTCGATGGCCTCGGCGTCGTGCGCGGCGTCGATCACCACCGCCTCCTCGTCGTTCCCGACGATCCAGACGTTGTTCTCCACCTCCCAGCTGCCGCCGTCGAGTTCGAAGGTGCCGGCCGTCACCAGCCGGTCGACGCGCGCAGTCACAGGACCACCACCGAACGCAGGACGTCGCCCTGGTGCATGCGCTCGAAGGCCTGCTCCACGGCGTCGAGCTCGATGGTCTCGGTGACGAAGGCGCCGAGGTCCAGGCGGCCCTGGAGGTAGAGGTCGATCAGCATCGGGAAGTCCCGCGAGGGCAGGCAGTCGCCGTACCAGGAGGACTTCAGCGCGCCGCCGCGGCCGAAGACGTCGAGCAGCGGGAGCTCCAGCGTCATCTCCGGGGTCGGCACGCCGACCAGGACGACGGTGCCGGCCAGGTCGCGGGCGTAGAAGGCCTGCTTGTAGGTCTCCGGCCGGCCGACCGCCTCGACCACCACGTCCGCACCGTTGCCGCCGGTCAGCTCGCGGATCGCCTCGACCGGGTCGGTGGTGCGGGAGTTGACGGTGTGGGTGGCGCCCAGCCTGCGGGCGGTCTCCAGCTTGCGGTCGTCGATGTCCACCGCGATGATCTTCGCCGCGCCCGCCAGCCGGGAGCCCATCACGGCCGCGCCGCCGACGCCGCCGCAGCCGATCACCGCGACCGAGTCGCCCCGGCCGACGTTGCCGGTGTTGATCGCGGCGCCGAGGCCCGCCATCACGCCGCAGCCCAGCAGGCCGGCGACGGCCGGCTCGGCGGCCGGGTCCACCTTGGTGCACTGGCCGGCCGCGACCAGGGTCTTCTCGGCGAACGCGCCGATGCCCAGTGCCGGGGACAGCTCGGTGCCGTCCAGCAGCGTCATCTTCTGCTTGGCGTTGTGGGTGTTGAAGCAGTACTGCGGGCGGCCCCGCTTGCACGCGCGACACTGGCCGCACACCGCGCGCCAGTTGAGGACCACGAAGTCACCGGGCTCGACCTCGGTGACGCCCTCGCCGACCGACTCCACGATGCCCGCGGCCTCGTGGCCGAGCAGGAACGGGAACTCGTCGTTGATGCCGCCCTCCCGGTAGTGGAGGTCGGTGTGGCAGACGCCGCAAGCCTGGATCCGGACCACCGCCTCGCCCGGGCCCGGGTCCGGCACCACGATCGTGGTCACCTCCACGGGCGCGCCCTTGGCGCGCGCGATGACTGCCTTGACCTGCTGGGGCATCCGATTCCACCTCCGTCTGCCGATGCGGCTCTGCACCGGCGTGACCTGCGACAAACGACTGCAAGACGAACTGCCCACGAAGCGTATCGCCCGCCCGGCCGGACACCCGCGGAGCCTGCGGGGCGATCCGGTGTGACGCGGTGTGATACGGCTCACCGCACGTGCCGACGGCATGTCCGCCGCCGTCGCGACGGCTCACGAGTCCTCACGTGGCACTCGCCGGCCGGGTATCCGCCGAGGGCCCGGCGACAGCCCGGCGTGGCCGCGCCGACGGGGGCGCACAAGTGTCGCTGAGCGCCTGTCAGTGCGCCTCGAAGTGCCCGGAAAGCACCGGCGTTGGCTGGAACTGCCGCAGACGGGCGCCCCGGCACCCACGTACGGTCGTAGCTGAGACGGTCCACGCGACCACGCTCAGCACACTCGCCCCACCCGTCGGCGCACGACCACGCGCCGGCCCCGCCGGGCGCGTACCGACCGTGCGCCCCCGCACATTTCGCGCCACACCCCCGTAGGAGCCCGACCGAACCCCGGCCCGTGTCGAGCCGCCAGCCGGCCGCATCACCCGTCCCCCCGCACCATCCCCGGATTCACCCACCGTCGGGTCGCGCCCCGCGGCCTACCGCCCTGGAGTCTGGAGTACGGATGTCCACCGAGAACAGTGCGACCAGCGCCGGCACCGCCCCGCTCCCCCCGCTGCACTGCATGCGCCTGCTCGAACCCGGCCCGCCCCGCCTCGCCGCGCTGCCCACCGGCACGCCGGTCTGGCTGGTCAGCCGGCACGCCGACGTGCGACAGGTGCTGACCGACCCGCGGCTGGGCCGCGCCCCGCTCTACGCGCCGGACGCCCCGCCGGTCACGGTCACGCCCAACATCCTGGACGACCCTCAGAGCATGCTGAACATCGACGGCAGCGAGCACCAGCGGCTGCGCCGCACCGTGCAGCGGGCCTTCACCCCGCGCGCGATCGAACGGTGGCGGCCCTGGGTGGCCTCGGTGGTCGAGTCGCTGATCGACGAGCTGATCGACCACGGCTCCCCGGCCGACGTCATCGCCGGCTACTCCCGCCCGCTGCCGGTCGCGGTGATCAGCCGGCTGATGGGCCTGGACAACCTGGACAGCAAGCGGCTGGCGCACTGGAGCGACCACGCGCTCTCCACCACCGCCTACAGCGCCGAGGCGATCGTCACCGCGATGACCGAGTTCGCCGCCTTCGGCGCCGAGGTGATCGCCGAACGCCGGGCCGCCCCCGGCGAGGACCTGGTCAGCCGCCTGCTCGCGGCCGCCGCCGAGGACGGCTCGATCACCGAGGGCCAGCTGGTCGCGCTGGTCATCGGCCTCGTCGTCGCCGGCCACGAGACCACCATGACCAGCCTCGGCAACGCCCTGGTCTACCTGCTCCAGGACGGCCGCGAGGCCTGGCAGCGGCTCGCCTCCGACGAGACCAGCGCCGCTGCCGCGACCGAGCAGCTGCTGCGCGCCGTCCCGCTCGGCGACCGGCAGGAGCACATGCCCGGGCTGATGCGCCGCACCACCGAGGACGTCGAGATCGGCGGCGTGGTCATCCCGGCCGGCAGCGTGGTCGCCGCCGACGCGGCCGCCGCCAACCACGATCCGGAGGCCTTCACCGGTGACCTGCGCACCGAGTTGTTCGCCCCGCTGACCGCCCCCACCCTCACTTTCGGCGCCGGGCCGCACCACTGCCTGGGCGCCTGGCTGGCCCGGATGGAGCTGGAGCTCGCCCTGTACCGGCTGGCCCGCCGGCTGCCCGCCCTGCGGCTGGCCGACCCGGTCGAGCAGATCGACTGGCGGCGCGGCCTGCTCACCCGCAGCCCGAACGCCCTGCGGGTGGCCTGGTGACGGGCCGCGCGGACACCGAACCGGTGGTCGTCCGGGTCGACCGGACCCGCTGCATCGGCTCCGGGATGTGCGCCCTCAGCGCCCCCGACTCGCTGGCCCTCGGCGCCGACGGGCTGGCCGCACCGCTGGCCGAGTACGCGGACGGCGGCGCGGCGCTGACGGACGGGCTGAGCGAGGCAGTGGACTTCTGCCCGGTCGAGGCGCTCAGCCTCCACTCGGCCCGAGGCGGCTACCGGATCGCCCCCGCGGAGTGAGTCCGCCCCGGTGGTGCCCGCCGCGGTCGTCGCGCCGGGCACCACCGGCGCCTTCCCGGCGAACCGGCCGGTCGAACAGCCGGTCGGTCGACGAACCGTTCGGTCGAAGAACCGGGTGATCGATGAGCCCGGCTAATCGGTCGATGAGGTTATCGATCTTGTTCGGCTCTTCCGCCGGCTGGTGAGCTGACCGCATGACAAACGCCGAACCCCTCGCGTCACCGGCCGCCTCACCCACCGCCCACCGCTGGTCCCCGGTCCTCGCCGTCGCACTCGCCACCTTCACCGTGGTGTCCTCCGAGATGATGCCGGTCGGCCTGCTCACCCCGATGTCCCACAGCCTCGGGATCACCGACGGGGTCACCGGCCTCTCCCTCACCATCACCGGCCTGATCGCCGCCGTCCTCTCCCCCTTCGCCCCGCTGCTCGTCGGCCTGCGCGACCGCCGGACCGTCCTGGTCGCCTTCATGCTGCTGCTCGGCCTGGCCAACGCGGTGACCGCGCTGGCGCCGGACTTCGCCGTCCTGGCCGCCGGCCGCGTCCTGCTCGGCGCCGCCATGGGCATCGTCTGGGGCCTCGCCGCGAGCATCGGCCCGCGCCTCGCCGACGGCCCGCGCATCGCGCTCGCCATGACGCTGATCTTCTCCGGCGTCTCCATCGCCTCGGTCCTCGGCGTCCCGCTGGGTACCTACCTGGCCGCGCTGCTCGACTGGCGCGCCGCGTTCTGGGCGCTCGCCCTGCTCGGCGCCGCCTCCGCCGCCGTGCTCGCCGCCACCCTGCCCACGCTGCCCGTGCACGAGCGCGGACGGCTCGGCGGACTGGCCGGCGCCCTGCGCCACCGGGGCATCGCCACCGGGATCGCGATCACCGCCTTCGTCGTGCTCGGCCACTTCGCCGGCTACACCTACGTCCGCCCGGTCCTCGAAGCCGACGCGGGCCTGAGCAGCGGCGTGATCGCCGCCTGCCTGCTGGTGTACGGACTCGCGGGCATCGCCGGGAACTTCACCCTCGGCCCGCTGTCCGGGCGCCGCCCGAGGACCGCCGTCGCCCTCGCCCTCGCCGGCGTCACCCTGGCCGCCGCCCTGCTCACCCACGCCACCGGCGTCGTCACCGTCCTGCTCGTCCTGATCGTCTGGGGAGCCTCGTACGGCGGTGTGTCGGTCTCCACGCAGACGTGGGTCCGCACCGCCGACCCGGCCCGGATGGAGGCCTCGGCAGCGGTCTGGGCGGGCGTGTTCAACGCGAGCATCGCGCTCGGCTCCTTCACCGGCGGACTGGTCGTCGACCGGGCCGGGAACCACGCCGTCCTGCTCACGGCGGCCGGCCTGGCGGCCGTCGGGCTGCTGCTCACCCTGCTCTCCCGGCCGCACGCCCGGCGGCTGGACCGGCGGCTCGACCAGCCGGTGTAGCCCGCCGGCTCAGTCGACGTGCCCGGCCAGCAGCTCGACGAACCCGGCCGCCAGCCGGTGCGGCCGCCGCTCGTTGCGGACCACCTCCAGCGTGGTCGGCTCCAGCCCGGGCACCGGCAGGAAGCGGATGTCCGGCCGCTGGACGTACGCCGTGCTGCGCTCACACAGCAGCAGCCCCTGACGGGTGCCGGCCACCATCGACAGCCCCTCCTGGATGGTGGCCGCACCCGCCGAGTAAGCCAGCTCCCGCCCGCACGGCGTCCGCCGGGGCGCGTTCGCCTCGCGCCAGTACTCGGGCGCCGGGCCGCGCGGCTCGATCAGCGGCAGCGCGGCCAGCTCGTCGGCGGCCACCCCGTCCGCCCCGCCGAGGCGCTGCGCGGCGGAGACCGCCACGGACACCGGCTGACGGGAGAACTCCATCAGCACCTCCAGCCCCGGCTCCCGGCACGGGGCGAGCACGATCGCCAGGTCGACCTCGCCCCGGGCGAGGAGCGAGAACGGGTCCGCCCACGGCAGCTCGACCAGCTGCACCGTGCCCTCCGGCAGGCCCGCGACCACCCGGGCGACCGGCTCGTACACCGCGCACTGGAATCCCAGCCGCAGCGGCCGGGCGGTGGCGGCGCCGGCCCGGGCGGCGTCGTAGCCCTCCCGGAGCCGCTCGAAGGCAGGCACCACCTGCTCGGCCAGTGCCCGCCCCAGCTCGGTCAACTCGACCCGGCGGCTGGTCCGTTGGAACACCGGAGCGCCGACCCGGCTCTCCAGGCGCTTGATCAGCTGGGAGACCCTCCCCTGCGAGACGCCGAGCCGCTGCGCCGTCCGCCCGAAATGCAGCTGGTGGACGAGGACGGAGAAGCACTCCAGCTCCTGCAGCGGCAGCTCGGGCAGGACGGGGGCCGGCGTCGGTCGTTCCACCACGGCAGTCTACGCCGGGCCACCGGCCGCTCCGCAGGCCAGAAGGGCGCGCAGCTCGGCGGCCGGATCGCCCTCGTGGTACGGGCGTTCACTCGGCTCGATGTGGTCCAGGAACTCCTGGTACCGAAGGGCGTAGGACAGGTGGTAGAGCGGCTCGGCGAGTTCGAGGGCGCGCCGCGGGTCGGCGCCGGGGGCATGGCGCTGCCAGGCCTGCGTCCAGACCCGGGCGTGGTGCTGCCAGGCCTCCTCGCTGACGTAGGCGCGCGGGCGCAGCCCGTCCAGGGCGGGGTGGCCGAGGCAGGAGTCGGCGTAGTCGACGACCACCGTGCTCACGCCGTCGGAGCGCCAGTTGCCGGGGTGGAAGTCGCCGTGCAGCAGCGTCTCCGGCAGGCCGCAGGCGGCCAGCCGGTCCAGCAGCCCCGGCAGGCCGGCGGCGAAGCCGCCCAGGCGGTCCAGTTCCTCGGGCGTCAGATCGGTCTCCTCGGCGAACCGGTCCAGCAGGGCCGTCAGTTGGGCCGCCAGGGCGCGGGGGGTGCGGTCGCGCAGGCCGGCCAGGTCGGCCGGGCGGTCGGCCAGCGCGGCCTGGGCGGCGACGACCCGGGGGACGACGTCGGCGACCGTCCCGGCGGACGGGCCCCAGCAGTCCTCGCCGGGGACGTGGTCGAGCAGCAGCCGCCCACCGGAGGGGTCGGCGGCGAGGACGGTCGGGACGAGCCCGGGGTCGACGCTGCCGAGCAGTGCGATGACCTCGCCCTCGTGGGCGTTGAACGCGGGCGTCGTGGTCTTCAGCCAGGCGTCGACGCCGGTGGCGGTGGGGAGGCGGAAGAGGCCGGAGAGGTTCCAGGTCCGGATCTGCCGCGCGGGTGCGGCCGGCGGGCGGCCCACGGCGGCGAGCTCCGCCTCCGCCCAGGTCAGCGCCCCCCGCAGGCCTCCGGGCGTGGCCCAGGCGGCGCGGCGTTCGGCGGGGCCGAGCAGCGCGGCCGTCCCGTCGTCCGGGGTGCCCGCGCCGAGCCCGGTCGGCCGGCGCAGCGCCTCGGCGTGGTAGCGGACCCGCCCGCCGTGGCCGGGGTTCTCGCTCTGCCCGTCGACCAGCCGCGCCACCAGCACCGGCACTCCGGCCGATTCCGCCGCCCGGGCGACCACCCCGTCCACGGAGGACCACCAGCCGACCTCCACCTCGAAGGGGCCCAGCTGCCCGAAGTACTCGTCGCCGAAGGTGAGATCGACCGTCACGGTCCGGTTGCTCGCTCGCTGCATCGGAGCAGCTTCGCCCACGGAGGCGGGCACGTGCCAACGGTTTTCCGCACGCGCCGACCGGGCCGAGGGCGCGCAGGTCCTGCGGCAACCCTTGCCCTGAGGACCGGAACCGGCGCTACGCGATGGCCACCGCCGTGCCCGAGACACGTACCCGGGTGTCCTCCGCCCGCAGTTCGACCCGCAGGACGCCGGGGCGGCCCAGGTCGTCGCCCTGGTACAGCGTCAGCACCGCCGGGGCCGCCACCGCGCCGAGGTCCCGCAGGTAGGCGCCGAAGGCGGCCGCGGCGGCGCCGGTGGCCGGGTCCTCGACCACACCGCCGACCGGGAACGGGTCGCGGACGTGGAAGAGCTCGGAGGCCTCCCGCCAGGCGAGCTGCAGGGTGGTCAGGTCGCGGGCGCGCATGAAGTTCGCCAGGCCGTCGAAGTCGTAGTCGAGCCGGGCCAGCCGCTCGCGGGTGGCCACGGGCAGGACGAGGTGCCGGGCACCCGCGTAGGCGACGCGGGGCGGCAGAGCCGGGTCGAGGTCGGCGGCGGACCAGCCGAGCAGGGCGAGCGCCTGCGCCACGTCGGCCGCCGGCACCTCCTCCACCTTCGGCTCGACGCTGGTGAGGGTGGCGCGCAGCAGCCCGTCGGCACCGCGCTCGACCTCGACCGGGACGTCCCCGGCCGCGGTCGCGAAGACGTACCGCCCGGGGCCGGTGCGCTCGGCGAGGGCGACGGCGGAGGCGACCGTCGCGTGTCCGCAGAACGGCACCTCGGCGAGCGGGCTGAAGTACCGCACCCGGTAGGCCCCTTCGGCCGGGCCGGCGGTCAGGAAGGCGGTCTCGGAGTACCCCACCTCGGCGGCGACGGCGAGCATCCGTTCGTCGGTCAGCCCGGTGGCGTCGAGCACCACGCCGGCCGGATTGCCGCCCTCGGGGCGGGTGGCGAAGGCGGCGTAGCGGAGGATCTCAGGAGCGGCGTCGTCGGTCATGACCGGACGAACGCCTGCCGTGGGGCCGCTGTTCCCGCTCACCGCAGCACCGCCTCCAGGAAGTCCGAGCCGAGCCGGGCGCTGCCCGCCAGGTCGAGCTCGTAGAGCATGTAGCGCCCGCGCCGCCTGGTCGTGAGCAGTCCGGCCTTGCGCAGCACGGCCAGGTGCCGGGACACCTCGGGCGCGCTGAGCTGCCAGGCGGAGGCCAGTTCGCCGGTGGTGTGCGGGCCGCGGGCCATGGTGCGGGCGAGGCGCAGCCGGACGGGGTGGGCGAGCGCCTCCAGCCGCTGCTGGACGAGGGCGAGCGAGACGGGCTCGGGCAGGCCGGTCTCGCCGACCGGGTACTGGAGGACGGGCCGCCAGCCACGCGCGTGCACCACCAGGAGGTGCGGGCGGCCGAAGGCGGTGGGGATGAAGGTGACGCCCCCGGCGTCGGTGCCGCCGGCGGTGTTGTCCTGGAGCTTGTCGATGACGATCCGGCGCCGTCCGTCCCCGCCCTGGTCGAGGGAGACGGAGGGCGAGATGTCGGCGAGCGCGTCGGCGAGGCCGTGGCGGGCGAGCAGGTCGGCCTTGCGCCGGGCGTCGGCGGCGAGGTCGGGCAGGACGCGCTGCCAGGCGTCGGCGAAGAACGCGGACCGGCAGTCCTCCAGCATCCGGCGCACCAGGGCCCGGACGGCCGGCGGGTCGGCGAGCAGCCGGTCGGCGAAGGCGGCCTGCCGGGGGCCGCGGGCGAGGGCGAGTTCCCGGGCCCGCTCGTTGGCGGCCGGGTCGGTGAGCGGGGATCCCATCCGGCTGGTGAGCCGGGAGGAGCCGCAGGTGGTGATGAGGGCGGCGGCGACGTACAGCTCGTCGTCGATCCGGTCGACGGCGTCCAGTTCCTCGGCCAGGGTGGCGCCGGGCAGCCCCGGGACGAGGAAGTCGGCGCGTGAGGAGCGCCAGAGGAAGTCGGCCTCCAGCAGCCGCTCGGACAGCTCCGGCGGGATCACGGTGGCGGTGCTGCCGGCCCAGCCGTGCAGCGCGGGGTGGTGCGCCGGCTCGGCGAGGACGTGCAGCATGGCGTTGAGCTCGGCGAGCGGGGAGGGCGCGAAGAGCAGGCGCCCGTCGGGCAGGCCGGTGATGTCGATGGTCACGCTCATGCGGCCGCCTCGCTGCCCTCGGCGGGGGCATTCGCTCCCACGCTGCTCCTGATGGTCCTCCCCCGGCCTTCGGCCGGGGGGATCGCCGTGCTTCGCTCACTCACGCTGCCGATCCTGTCACCCCGCCCTGCGAGGTCCTCCGTCGATTGACGGGAAGCGTCAATCCGCGTGCCAGGCGGTCCGGCCCGGGCGGACGGTACCGGCCATGAGCCTGATCCGGGAGAAGTCCGTTCACGACCACGCCGCCGTCCGCCACGGCGAGCCGCCCGCCCCGCCGACCGGCACGGGCCGCCGGAGCCCGTCCGCGCTGTTGAGCCTGCTGACCGCCGCCGGCGGCCCCCGGTACGCCGTCGCGCTGGCGGTGGACGCGGTGGGCGGCGGGCTGCTGCGCCCGTTCCTGCTGCTGTACGGCGTCGGCATGCTGCGGCTGGGCGCGGGTGCCGCCGGGCTGGCGCTGTCGGCCGGGATGGTGGCGGGCCTGCTGGTGGTGCCGCTGACCGGCCGCTGGATCGACCGCGGCGCCCGGACCCTGCCCGCCGCCGCCACGCTGCTGCTGCGGGCGGCGGGTGCGCTGACGCTGCTGCTGGCGGACGGCCTGCCGGGGTTCACCGCGGCGGCGGTGCTGTTCGGGGTGGGCAGCCAGTCCTGGCCGACCACCCACGCGGCGCTGGTGAGCACGCTGACCGAGGGCCGGCTGCGGGATGCCGCGCTGGCTGCCGGGCGGTCGCTGCGCAACGCCGGGCTGGGAGTGGGCGCGCTGCTGGCCACCGTGGCGGTGAGCGGCGGGGCGGGCGCGATCCGGGTGCTGGCCGGGGTGACGGGCGTGGCCTGGCTGGTCGCGGCCGTCCTGGTGGGCTCGCTGCGGGTGCGGGCTCCGCAGCAGGAGCGGGCGGCGAGCGCGCGGGAGCGTGCCGAGCCGCTGCGCCGGATCACCCTGCTGAGCCTCGCCAACGTGCCCTACGCGTTCTGCTTCGACGTGCTGGAGGTGGCACTGCCCGCGCTGCTGGTGCTGCAGCTGCACGCCTCACCGGCCTGGTCCTCGGGCATCTTCGTCGGCAACACGGTGCTGGTGATCGCCCTGCAGCTGGCGCTGGTGCTGCGGCTGGCGGACCGCTCGCGGCGCGCCGTGCTGGCGGCCTCCGGGGCGCTGCTGGCGGTGTCGTACCTGGGCTTCTGGGCGGCCGGCTCGCTGGGCGGCGGGGCGGGCGCGGCGGGCGTCGCGGCGGTCTCGGTGCTGTACACGCTGGGCGAGATCCTCTACACCGGATCGGGGACGGCGCTGGTGGCGGCCGTCGCCCCGCCGCACCTGCTCGGACGGGCGCTGGCGCGCTGGGAGCTGTCGGCGGGCGTGGGCCGGGCGGCCGCGCCGGCCGTGCTGACGGCGTTGCTGGCCTCCGGTCCCGGGATGCTCTGGGTGCCGCTCGCCGCGGCGACCGCGCTGGGGTCGCTGGCAGTGCTGCGGCTGGGCCCGGCCCGGTGACGGGGCGGCCGCTCCGACCCTCCGGATGCGGACGCCGCTCCCAGCGCCGATGCTGGCGGCGAGGCGTGCCGACCCGAGGAAGGACGAAAGGCACATGAGCGAGCGAAGCATGGGGGTCCCCCCGGCCGAAGGCCGGGGGGAAGTCATCGAGAGG
>NZ_JBHVFE010000090.1:0-23807 GCF_042801945.1 Kitasatospora sp. NPDC057542 | reverse complement strand
ACCCCGTTCGGGTGACCGGCCGTCGGTTCGGGCCGTGGGCCGTCAGGCGGCCTGCTGCCAGCTGACCGGAGAGTAGTACGCCGGACGGCGCTCCAGGCGCTGCCAGTTGGCGATCGGCTCGATGGGCGCGGTCGCGGCGGCCTGCTGCGTGGCGGCGGCGCGCGCGGCGAGGACGGCGGTCAGGGCGGCGAGTTCCTCGTCGGTGAGACTGCCGCGGACGATGCGGACGAGGGGTTCGGCGGAAGCGGTCATGTCCTGGTTTCTCCCCCGGTTGCTGTGGTCTGAGGTGGTTGCCCGGTGCGGACTGCTGCGGTGCGGCTGTGCCGCTACATCGGCGGGTTGCCGTGCTTGCGGCTGGGCAGGTCGGCGTGCTTGGTGCGGAGCATGGCCAGGGCGGAAGCGATCACCTGGCGGGTCTCGGCCGGGTCGATGACGTCGTCCACGAGGCCGCGCTCGGCCGCGTAGTACGGGTGCATCAGCTCGTTCTTGTATTCCTTGATCTTCTGGGCGCGCATGGCGTCCGGGTTCTCGGCGGCGTTGATCTCGCGCCGGAAGATGACGTTGGCCGCGCCCTCGGCACCCATCACGGCGATCTCGTTGGTCGGCCAGGCGTAGGACAGGTCGGCGCCGATCGAGCGGGAGTCCATCACGATGTAGGCGCCGCCGTAGGCCTTGCGCAGGATCAGCGAGATGCGCGGCACGGTGGCGTTGCAGTACGCGTACAGCAGCTTGGCGCCGTGCCGGATGATGCCGCCGTGCTCCTGGTCGACGCCGGGCAGGAAGCCGGGGACGTCGAGCAGGGTGACCAGCGGGATGTTGAAGGCGTCGCACATCTGGACGAAGCGGGCGGCCTTCTCGCTCGCGTTGATGTCCAGCACGCCGGCCAGCGACTGCGGCTGGTTGGCGATGATGCCGATGACGTGGCCGTCGATCCGGGCGAGCACGCAGAGCACGTTGGTGGCCCAGCGCTCGTGGACCTCCAGGTACTCGCCGTGGTCGACGATCTCCTCGATCACCTTGCGCATGTCGTACGGGCGGTTGCCGTCGGCGGGCACCAGGTCCAGCAGGCTGTCGTTGCGCCGCTCGACCGGGTCCTCGCTCATCACGGGCGGCGGCATCTCGCGGTTGTTCTGCGGCAGCAGCGACAGGAGGTAGCGGACCTCCTCGATGCAGGACTGCTCGTCGTCGTAGACGAAGTGGGCGACGCCGGAGACGCCGGCGTGCACGTCCGCGCCGCCGAGGCCGTTCTGGGTGATCTTCTCGCCGGTCACCGCCTGGACCACGTCCGGGCCGGTGATGAACATCTGCGAGGTCTCGCGGACCATGAAGACGAAGTCGGTCAGTGCGGGGGAGTACGCGGCGCCGCCGGCGCACGGGCCGAGCATCACCGAGATCTGCGGGATGACGCCGGAGGCCTTGGTGTTGCGCTGGAAGATGCCGCCGTAGCCGGCCAGCGCGGTGACGCCCTCCTGGATGCGGGCGCCGGCGCCGTCGTTCAGCGAGACCAGGGGAGCACCGGCCGCGATGGCCATGTCCATGATCTTGTGGATCTTCTGCGCGTGGGCCTCGCCCAGCGCGCCGCCGAAGATCCGGAAGTCGTGCGCGTAGGTGAAGACGGTGCGCCCGTGGACGGTGCCCCAGCCGACGATCACGCCGTCGGTGTGCGGCTTCCGGGCCTCCAGGCCGAAGCCTTGGGCGCGGTGCCGGCGCAGGGGCTCGACCTCCTGGAAGGAGCCCTCGTCCAGCAGCAGCTCGATGCGCTCGCGGGCGGTCAGCTTGCCCTTGGCGTGCTGGGCCTCGGTGGCCTTGTCGCTGGGGCCGCGGCGGACCTTCTCGCGCAGCTCGTGCAGCTCGGCGACGCGCCCGCGGGCGTCGGCCGGGACCTCCGGGACCTCGCCGTCGATCGGCGCCTCATGCACAACCGTCATCTCGAACCACTCCAAGGGTGAGGGAACTGTCCGACAGCCAACGTCTGCTGTGCCCCCGGCTGCGAATCACTTTCTTCACTTATGACTGTACGAGGGGCTGTGCGCTGGTTCCGGCGTCGATTCCGTACAAGGTCGAGTTCGTTTAGCTGTCAGGCCTGTACAGAAGTGGTTGGCCAGGGCGCTGAGCGTTCGGTGGTCATTCGGGTACCGGGGGTTGTCGGGCAGGTGATGGTCCGATGATCTGAGCATGAGGAAAAGCGCAGGTCAGGGCCGTCTTCCAGTACTGTAGGCCGGTCCTCTTGGGTCGCGCTCAAGGTCCGCTCAAGCCGGCCGGCCGGCGGGCCGCCGGTCGGGTGAGTGGCCCGACAGTCGTAGGGAAGCGCCAAAAACGCCGCAGCCCACCCCGACTGGTGGGGGTGGGCTGTCCGAGCGAGCGGGCGGGCCGCTTTGATCAGCTCTTCCTGCCGTCCTCGGGCTCGTCGCGGTCGCGCAGCTCCCGCTCGCGACGGCGCAGGTCGGCCTCCCACTGCTTGAGCATGTCCTCGTGGTCTTTGTCGTTCTTCTTCAACGAGGCGAGGAACTCGGGGTCGTCGTCCGGCGCCAGCGGGCGCCCGCCGCGCGGGGCGGTGCGGCCCGGGCGGTCGTCGGCCGGGTACCCCGGGCGGGCCCCGGCGGGCGCGGCCCGCAGGAAGCCGCGCTGCTTGCCGGCGATCAGCCAGGCGATCGGGCCCAGCGGCGGGAAGAGCAGCACGATCAGCACCCAGACCACCTTGGGCAGGTGCTTCACCTCGTCCTCGGGCGTGGTCAGGCAGTCCACGAACGCCCAGACCCAGAGCGCGAGCGGAAGGACGATGGTCAGAAGAATCCTCGGCACGGCTGGGATCTCCCCCCGGGCGACGGCGGCGGCGGGCGCCTTCCAGGGGCCCTTGACCGAGCCAGGCTATCGGGTGGCGGATACTGACATGCATGGCATACGACGATCTCCGTTCGTTTCTCCGGGCCCTCGACCGCGAGGGCGACCTCAAGCGCATCAAGGCGGAGGTGGACCCGCACCTGGAGATCGGCGAGATCGTCGACCGGGTGCAGAAGGCCAAGGGGCCGGCACTGCTCTTCGAGAACGTCAAGGGCTCGTCGATGCCGCTGGCGATGAACGTCTTCGGCACCGAGCGGCGGCTGGCCAAGGCGCTCGGGCTCAAGGGCCCGGACGACATCTCCGAGAAGATCGCCGGCCTGCTCAAGCCGGAGCTGCCGCAGGGCTTCACCGGCTTCCGGGACGCCTTCGGCAAGCTCGCCTCGATGGCGCACGTCCCGCCCCGGCACGTGAAGTCCGGCGACGCCCCGGTGCAGGAGGTCGTGCTCACCGGTGACGACGTCAACCTGGACGAGCTGCCCGCCCTCTTCACCTGGCCGCTGGACGGCGGCTCCTTCTTCAACCTGGGCCTGACCCACACCAAGGACCCGGACACCGGCATCCGCAACCTGGGCCTCTACCGGCTCCAGCGGCACGACCGCCGCACCATCGGCATGCACTGGCAGATCCACAAGGACAGCCGCAACCACTACGCGGTGGCGGCCAAGCGGGGCGAGCGCCTCCCGGTCGCGATCGCCTTCGGCTGCCCGCCGGCCGTCACCTACGCGGCCACCGCTCCGCTGCCCGGGGACATCGACGAGTACCTCTTCGCCGGCTTCATCGCCGGGGAGCGGGTCCGGATGGTCGACTGCAAGACGGTGCCGCTCCAGGTCCCGGCCGACGCCGAGGTGGTGATCGAGGGCTGGCTGGAGCCCGGCGAGATGCTGCCCGAGGGCCCGTTCGGCGACCACACCGGCTTCTACACCCCGCAGGAGCCGTTCCCGGCGCTGAAGATCGACTGCGTGACGATGCGCCGCCGCCCGATCCTCCAGTCCATCGTGGTCGGCCGCCCGCCGACGGAGGACGGCCCGCTGGGCAAGTTCACCGAGCGGTTCTTCCTGCCGCTGCTGAAGATCATCGTCCCGGACATCGTCGACTACGACCTGCCCGAGGCCGGCGGCTTCCACAACTGCGTGATCGTCTCGATCGACAAGAAGTACCCCAAGCACGCCCAGAAGACGATGCACGCGATCTGGGGCGCGCACATGATGTCGCTGACCAAGCTGATCATCGTGGTGGACTCCGACTGCGACGTGCACGACTACCAGGAAGTCGCCTGGCGGGCCTTCGGCAACGTCGACTACAGCCGCGACCTCACCGTGGTCGAGGGCCCGGTGGACCACCTGGACCACGCCTCGTACCAGCAGTTCTGGGGCGGCAAGGCCGGCATCGACGCCACCCGCAAGCTTCCCGAGGAGGGCTACACCCGGGACGGCGGCTGGCCCGAGATGGTGTCCTCGGACCCGGCGACGGCCGCGCTGGTGTCGCGCCGCTGGAAGGAATACGGACTGTGAGCACCGCTGCGATCGAGACTCCCGGCCGCACGAAGGCGTTCCTCCGGCTGGTGATGATCGAGCACTCGATCTTCGCCCTGCCCTTCGCGTACATCGCCGCACTGACGGCCATGTTCCTCGCGGACAAGCGGGTGCACTGGGGCGAGCTCTTCGTCGTCACGGTCTGCATGGTCGGGCTGCGCACCTTCGCCATGGCCGCCAACCGGATCATCGACCGCGAGATCGACGCCCGGAACCCGCGCACGGCCACGCGTGAACTGGTCACCGGCGCCGTGTCGTTGAAGACCGCGTACGCCGGCTCGGCCGTCGCGCTGGTGGTCTTCCTCGGCGCGGCCGCGATGCTCAACCCGCTCTGCCTGGCGCTCGCGCCGGTCGCCGTGGTGCCGATGGTGGTCTACCCGTACGGCAAGCGGTTCACCGACTTCCCGCAGGCGATCCTGGGCCTGGCCCAGGCGATGGGGCCGGTCGGCGCCTGGCTCGCGGTGACGGGCAGCTGGTCGTGGGACGCGGTCGTCCTCGGTGCGGCGGTCGGCATCTGGATCGGCGGCTTCGACCTGATCTACGCCTGCCAGGACGTCGAGTCCGACCGCGAGAACGGGGTCCGCTCGGTGCCCGCGCGGTACGGCGTGCCGGCGGCGATCCGGGGCGCGCGGGTGTGCCACGTCCTGACGACGCTGCTGTTGGGCTGGTTCGCGGTCCTGACGGATGCCGGAGTGGCGTTCTGGATCGGCCTGGTGGTCGTCGCGGGCGCGTTCGTGTACGAGCACACCATCGTGAAGCCGAACGACCTGTCGAGGCTCAACCGGGCGTTCTTCCAGACCAACAGCTTCGTCGGGATCTCGCTGTTCTTCTTCGCGCTGGTGGACCTGGTCGTGCGCGGGCTCGGGATCTGATCCCCGTCCGGCCGCGTCGGCTCCCCCCGGTGCCCTACCGGACGTTGATGCCGGCTGCCCGCACCTTCCGCTCGATCAGGGTGGTCAGCCGGGTCCAGCCCGGTCGCTCGTCCTCGCCGTGACGGGTGAGGAGTCATCCACCGGCGGTACTGAGCCGCTGGATCGAGCGGGCCGGCTCAGCGGAACAGGGCCGCGTGATCCTTCGCCCAGGCGTGGAAGCTGCGGGCGGGGTGGCCGGTGAGGTCCTGGACCGTCGTGGTGGCGGGCTCCGGGGCGGCGATGCGGGCGTGGAGGAAGTCGAGGGCACCGTCGACGGCGGCCGGGGGCCGGCCGGTGGCGGACATCCGGCGGCGGGCGGTCTCGCGGGGGATCTCCTGCCACGTGGCCGGGCGGCCGACGGCCGCGCCGATGATCTCCACCTGTTCGGCCTGCGTCGGTGACTCCGGGCCGGTCAGGACGTACCGGGCGCCGTCGTGGCCGTCCTCGACCAGGGCGCGGACGGCCACCGCCGCGATGTCGCGCTCGTCCACCGGATTCAGCCCGGCCGCACCGCCGTAGCCCTGCACCGCACCCCCGGCCCTGATCTCCTCGGCCCACTGCAGCGCGGCGGCGAAGCCGTGCGCCCGCAGCACCGTGTGCCGTACCCCGCTGCGGGCGAGCAGCGCCTCGATCCCGCCGTCCGGCCGGCCGGGGGCGGCCGACGACAGGAACACCACCCGCCCGACCTCCCGGGCCAGCACGCCCACGGCCTCCGTCGCCCCGTCCGCCGTCGGGGACGGCCACCCCAGCAGCACCGCGCCCGCACCCTGCACCGCCGCCTCCAGCGACGCCGGGTCGAGCAACTCCCGCTGCGCCAGGGTCCGTACCCGTAGGCCGGAGGCCGCGAGCTGCAGCCCGACATGCCGCCCGACCGCCCCGGAGATGCCGATCACCAGCACTGGCGGCGTGCCGTCAACTCGCTTATCTGTCATGCATCGAACGTAAGCGAGAAGGATGAGACGCCCAATGTGCACGGGTATCGGGTCCATGCGTCAGCGTCTACCCGGCGCGCGCCGACTCCCGCGCGGGCGGTCAGCTGCTCAACCGGGGCGCCTCCGGGTGGTAGGTGCGCTGGCGTTCGAGTGGGGCGGTGGCGAAGTCGCCGTTGCCGTTGACGACTTCGCCGACGCCGACGCGGATGCCCCGGGCACGGCCGTGGCCCTTGAGGACGCCGCCGCGGCCGTCCGGGTCGGGGTGGGTGTGGGGGCGGCCGGCGGCGAGCTCGACCGCGCGGGCGGAGATCGGGCCCAGGATCTGGGCACCGGCGCCGAGGCGGCAGCCGCCCGTCAGCTCGGCGCCGTTGGTGATCCTGACCTCGTCCCCGAGCTCGACTCTCTCGCCCGCCCCCGCCCTGATCACGGCGCCGCCCTCGCCGATCTGCGCGCGCCGCCCGATGGTGATCCGCCCGCCGCCGGTCGCGACGACCCGGGTGCCGCCGTGCAGGACGGCGCCCGGGCCGAGCGTGCAGCTGCTGTCCGCGTCGCACTCGATCGCCACGCCCGGGTGCAGGACGGTCTCCGCCCGCAGTGTCACCCGCCGCGAGACCAGCGCCGAGAACGGGTCGAGGACCACCACGCCCTGGTCGGCGAGCAGCATCAGCTCGCCCGGGGTGAGGAGTCCGCGCTGGTGGCGGATGCGGTCCAGCCGGTGCCAGAGTTCCTGATCGGTCATGATCACCGGATCATACGGAAGCCCCGGCAGGGTGGCCTCAGTTGTGCAGGAAGCCCTCCAGGGCGGCGGCCAGGGCCACCGGGGCCTCGTACATCGGGTAGTGCCCGCTGCCGCCGAGCTCCTCCAGATCGGCGTTGGGGTAGTGGGCGAGGAAGGTGCCGCGCATCACGTCGGCGGTCAGGGCGAGGTCGTGCTCGCCGACGATCACCTTGACCGGCACCGGGTTGCCGTCGATCCGGCGCTCCAGGTCGGCCGTCGTCCAGTCGCGGACGTAGCCGCCGAAGGCCTCGGGGGTGGACAGCCGCAGGGACTGGTCGACCATGTGGTCGAGCCAGACCCGGCCGGCCCGTCGGCCGGTGACCAGGTCCAGGATGGCGAACCGCTTCTCCCGGTCCTCGGCGGCGCCGTAGAACAGCGCCTCGCCCGCCTCGTCCAGCGGGTACGCCCCGGCCGGCACCGGGGCCAGGCCGACCAGCTTGCGCACCCGCAGCGGCGCCTCGGCGAGCACCTGCTGGGCCGCCTTGCCGCCCATCGAGTGGCCGACCAGCGAGAAGCGGTCCCAGCCGAGCTGGTCGGCCAGGGCGAGCGCGTCGGAGGCGATCTCGGCGAGCGTGTACGTGCCGGGGACGTCCTTGCGCTGCCCGTAGCCGCGGTAGTCGAGGAAGGCGTAGCTGAAGGCGCCGCCGTCGAGGTAGTCGAGGAACGGGCCCCAGCCCGCGCTGGTGCCGAACCAGTCGTGCAGGACCAGGACGTGGTGGTCGCCGGTGCCGGTCAAGCGGTGAGGGATCGTCATGCCAACGGTCGTTCCCCGCGAACCGCCCGCCCGAACGAGTGGGGCTCAGGCGCCGCGCCGGGCGAAGGCCGGGGCGTGTTCGGGGAGCGGGCCGAAGGCGATCAGACGGGACAGCAGCAGGGGGAAGCCGGGGGCGTAGCGGGCGAGCAGCACCAGCCGGGTGGGCGGGCCGACCCGGCGGCCGGTGAGGACGGGCTCGAACATCACGTGGTGCAGGATCCGCTGCAGGCGCTGCATGATCACGGTCGGTCGCCACCGGCGGCGCTGCACCCGGGCCAGGGCCGCGACGGTCGGGCGGCCGTGGCGCAGCGGTTCGGCGAGCAGGGCGGCGGCCGCGACGGCGTCCTGGACGGCGAGGTTGATGCCCACCCCGGCGGCCGGGGACATCGCGTGGGCGGCGTCGCCGATCAGCAGCAGCCCGTCCACGTACCAGCGGTCCAGCCGGTTGAGCCTGACGTCGAGCAGGTGGACGTCGTCCATGCCCGCCAACTGGTCGACCCGGTCGGCGTACTGGGGCATCAGGCGGGCGATGCGGGCGCGGAAGCGCTCGATGCCTTCGGCGCGCAGCTGCGGGTCGGTGCCCTTCGGCTTGAAGTAGGCGATCTGGAAGTAGTCCTCGCGGGTGAGGCTCAGTGCCATCTCGCCGTCCCCGAAGCTCGGGGCGAGGTCGGGCGGTGCGGCCTGCTCGTCGGCGCGCCGCGGCAGCCGGAACCACCAGACGTCGAAGGGCACCGGGTACTCCTCGGGCGCCAGCCCCGCCTCCCGGCGCAGGGTGGAGTTCCGGCCGTCGGCGGCGACGGTGAGTGCGGCCCGGACCTCGCCCTCGTCGCCGTCCCGGGTCCGGTAGCGGACGCCGACCACCCGGCCGTGCTCCCTGATCAGCCCGGTGGCCTCGGTGTTCATCCGCACCGTGAAGGTGGGCTCCTGCTTCGCCTCCGCCGCCAGGAAGTCGAGCAGGTCCCACTGCGGGACCATCGCGATGTAGTTGTACGGCGCCGGGAGCTTCTCGAAGGCGCTCATCGCGACCCGGCCGGCGCCCGGCACCGGCACCACGAAGTTTCCGAGCCGGTTCTGCGGCAGTGCGGCGAACTTCCGGCCCAGCCCCAGTTCGTCCATCAGCCGCACGGTGGACGCGTGGACGGTGTCGCCGCGGAAGTCACGCAGGAAGTCGCCGTGCTTCTCCAGCACGGTCACCTCGACCCCCGCCCTGGCCAGCATCAGGCCCAGCATCATGCCGGCCGGTCCGCCCCCGGAGATGACGACGCTCATGGCTCTCTCCCCTCGGTTCCGCTCGCGACCTCCCGTATGGAACTCGCATATAGAGACTCTCTGGAACCGTCTCAGGTGTCAAGTAGTACGATGCTCCATATGAAGGATCTGGTGACAGCGGCCCTCGCGGCGGCAGGGGAACGGGGCCAGGACGTCGCGGACGTGCCGCTGACGGCGATCGCGGCGGCGGCCGGCATCTCCCGCAGCACGCTGCTGCGCCGGCTCGGCGGCTCCCGGGCCGCGCTGGACGAGGCCGTCCGGCGGGCGGGCCACGACCCGGGCGGACGACCGCCGGTGCGGGAGCGGGCGGTCGAGGCGGCGGCCTGGCTGGTGGCCGAGCGGGGCCTGGGCGCGGTCACCCTGGACGCCGTCGCGGACCGTGCCGAGTGCTCGGTGCCCAGCCTGCACACCGTCTTCGAGGGCCGGGACGGCCTGCTCGCCGCCGTCTTCGAGCAGTACGGCCCGCTGCCGGACCTGGAGGTGCTCGCGGCCGACCCGCCGGAGCGACTGGAGGACACCGTCCGGGCGCTCTACCGGACCTTCGTGGCGAGCTTCACCTGCGAACCGCGGATCGTTCCGGCGGTCTTCGGGGACCTGTTCAGCCGGCCGGACGGCCCCGCCGCCCGGGTGATGACGGCCAGCCTCCCGAGGCTGTTGGACTGTCTGGGCCGGCTGCTGCTGCCGCACGTCGAGGCCGGCCGCCTGCGGCCGCTGCCGTTCCCGGTGCTGGTCCAGCTGCTGTTCGGGCCGGTGGTCACCCACCTGCTGCTGCGGCCCGTGCTGAGCCCGGTGCTGGGTGCCGCGCTGCCCGCGGTGGAGGAGGCCACGGCGCTGTTCGCCGACTCCTACCTGCGGGCGGTCGCCCTCCCCGGGGCAGACTGTGCGGACCGGACCCCGACCCGAGGAGAACCGTGATCGGCACACTGCAGTGCCTCGTGCTCGACTGCCCCGACCCGGCAGTGCTGGCCCGCTTCTACGCCGACCTGCTCGGCGGCGAGGTGGACCGCCCGGACCGGCGCTGGTCGCTGGGCGCGGACTGGTCCACGCTGCACCTCGACGACGGCGCGGTGCTCTGCTTCCAGGGCGTCGCCGACCACCGGCCGCCGCGCTGGTCCGAGCCGGAGCACCCGCAGCAGGCGCACCTGGACGTCGAGGTGGCGGACCTCGACGACGCCGAGCGGCAGGTGCTCGCCCTCGGCGCCGTCCGGCTGCACGATGCCGGCGGGTGGCGGATCTACGCCGACCCGGCCGGGCACTTCTTCTGCCTGGTCCGCGCCCACCGGGCCTGACTCACGAGATCCGCCGGATCCGCCGTACCGCGAGGAACACCAGCAGCGCGGTCAGGGCCAGGAACAGGCCCGACTCGATCGCCTGGAAGGTCCAGAACCGGTCGGCGGGCTGGTACTCCAGCGCGTTGGTGTACGGCCCGGCGCCGAAGCCGTGTTCGGCCATGTTCCTGGCGCAGTCGGCGGCCCCCGGGTCCCCGGGAGGCGGGCAGCCGATCTGCCCGTCGTGCAGCACGACCTCGCCGGAGCCGTTGCGCACCACCTGGTCGTAGACCCAGTCCCCGGCGTAGCGGTTGGGGAGCAGCCCGCTCTCCGCCGCGTACGTCGCGGTCTTCGCCGGGAGGAAGGACGGGCGGGCCACCGTCTCGACCAGGACGCGCACCGCGGCGAACGAGGCCAGCGAGATCCCCATGGCGGGCAGCACCTTGCGGGCCGCCGTGCCGGTGTACACGCCGAGTGCCACCGCGAACAGGGTGTACGCGATCGGGGCGACGCCCTGGACGTCGAAGCTCAGGTAGCCCAGCCGCCCCAGGCCGGAGGCGACCAGGGGCCCCAGCCACCAGGCCACGCCCAGCGCGTACGTGACCGCGAGCAGCACCGAAGCGCCGCCGACCAGGCCGAACTTGGCGAGCGCCCAGTGCCGCCGACTGATCCCCTGGGTCCACACCAGGCGGTGGGTGCCGTTCTCCACCTCGCGGGCGACCAGCGGTGCGCCGAAGAACAGCCCGACCAGCACCGGCAGCAGGACGAACAGGATGGCGACGTAGGCGAACCCGCCGTACTGGTTCTGGAAGCGCTGGTTCAGGCCCTCGCAGCCGCCGGCCCCGGTCAGCATGGTCTCGTGGCCGAGTCCGGCGAGGCAGGCGCCGAGGCCGCTGTGGTCGTAGGCGCCGCGCATGGCGAGGCCGGTGGGCACCATGACGGCGGTCAGCGCGGCCAGGGCGACGAGCGTCCAGAGCAGCTGCTTGCGGTGCTGGCGCCAGATCAGCCAGGTCATGCCGCCACCTCCGGGGAGAGCCGGGTGTCGCCCGCGCCCAGGTAGGCGAGGACGAGGTTTTCGAGGGTGACCGGGTGGACGGTCCAGACGCTCTCGTCCACCGGCCGGTCGGTGCGCACCAGCAGGGTGGACTGGCGCTCGGTGTGGCTGGCCTGGACGACCGCGGCAACGCCGGGGACCGGACCGGGGCCCACCCGGGGGCCGACCAGGGTGCAGTGCTCGGCGAGCAGGTCATCGACCGCGCCGGTCAGCTGGACCTGCGCGGTGTTCAGCACGACCAGGTGGTCGCAGACCCGCTCCAGATCGGCGAGCAGGTGCGAGGAGAGCAGGACGGTGGTGCCGCTCTCGGCGACGGCGCCCATCAGCTCCTGCATGAACGCGTGTCGGGCGAGCGGGTCGAGCGCGGCCACCGGCTCGTCCAGCAGCAGCAGGCGGGGCTGTTTGGCGAGCGCCAACGCCAGTGCCACCTGGGCGCGTTGGCCGCCGGACAGCCGGCCGACCGGCTTGTCGAGGGGGATGCCGAGGCGGACCAGCCGGTCCCGGGCGGTGGCGGCCTCCCAGCGGCGGTTGAGTTTGCCGCCCATGGTGATCAGGTCGTCGCCGGTGAAGTCCGGGTAGAGCGGGGTGTCCTGGGCGACGAACCCGATCCCGGCCAGCGCCTCGACGCCCTGCCGGGGATCGCGGCCGAACACCCGGACCTCGCCGGCGTCCGGTTCCAGCAGGCCCACGGCCAGGTGCAGCAGGGTGGACTTGCCCGCCCCGTTCGGGCCGACCAGCGCGGCGATCCGCCCGGCCGGCAGCTGGAACGAACAGCCCTCCAGTGCCCAGGCCTTGCCGTACCGCTTGCCCAACCCTCGTGTTTCCAGCGCGACTTCCGTCATGTCTTCCCCCAATTGAGCGTGGCCCGCATCGTGGTGTCGATCAGCGCGGCGATGTCCTCGTGGGCGAGCCCGGCAGCCTCGGCCCTGCGCAGCCAGACCACCAGGTCCTCGCGCAGCTCGGCCTGGTTGGCCAGCGCGGGACCGGCCAGCGTGCCGACCAGGAAGGTCCCCACGCCGGGCCGTCCCTCGGCGAGCCCCTCCAACTCCAGTTCCCGGTAGGCCTTCAGGACGGTGTTGGGGTTGATCGCCAGGGCGCGTGCCACCTCGCGGACCTTCGGCAGCTGGTCACCCGGCCGGGCCAGTCCGACCCGCAGGGCCTGCTTCACCTGGAGCACGAGCTGCATGTAGGTGGCGACCCGCGAGCGGCCGTCGAGGACGAACTCGATCACTACTTGTTCTCCTGTCTTATGACAGTAAGACAGGATGGGCGTACGAAGGTCAAGTCGTCAACCGGAAAGAGGTGTTGACGAATGGTCGCGGAGAGTCGGTCAGTCCAGGACCAGCCGGTCGCCGACCCGCAGGCGGCCAGGGGTGGCGACCTCGGCGAGGGCGTCGAGCCGGCCGTCGTGGGCGTGCACCACGGCCTTGAGGATCGCGGGCGCGTGCGGCAGTCCGGGCTGCGGGGCGCCGGTCATCGCGCAGCGCTCGCTGGAGGCGACGAAGGCGAGCCGGGCGCTGCCGGGGGCTTCGCCGGACGCCTGGCGGCCGAGCCAGGCGTCCTCGACGAACGGCGGGGTGCCGGGCGGGGTGCGCAGCACGATGTTGGGGCGGAACCGGCGCTCGTCGACCACGGCGAAGGGGACGGCCTCGCGGACCCAGTCCAGGGTGGCGGTGCTGAGCACGCTGACCGGCAGCCGGTCGAAGTGCGAGACGCCGTCCTCGCGGGCGAGTTCGACGTCCTCGCGCTGGAGGTAGGCGCGCAGGAAGGCGTTCGGCCGCTCGACCGGGCGGCCGAGCGGGTCGAACAGTTCGGGGCCGTCGATCCGGTGGCCGAGCCGGGCGGAGAGGCGGAGCAGGCCGTCCATCCGGCGGAAGCGGTGGGTGTTCTTGCCCGAGCCGAGCTTCCCGGCCGCGTCGCGGACGGCGTAGAGGCGGTCTCCGGCCAGGCCGCGCTCGTCCACCTCGACGGAGTCGAGCCGCTCGCCGCCGGTGGATTTCACGGGGTAGCGCCAGAGTCGCTCGACCACTCCGATGATCTCAGCCATGGCCGGAAAGCGTACTGGCGTTGACGGGGGATGGTCTAGACCAAGTGTCGGGGGGCGTACCGTCCGCTCAGCCCAGCCGGGCCACCGCCCGTACCGGTGCGCCGTCCGCCGCGACCAGCCGCAGCGGGAACAGCGAGACCTCCACCGGCAGCCCGGCCTCCTGGGCGGCCAGCAGCGGCCGCAGGTCGGTCAGGTTCTCGGCGATCACCCCGCCGCCGGACGCCCCCAGCAGCACCCGGTGCGCGGCGAGCGAGGGCTCGTCGGCGGTGCCGTGGTCGTGCTCGTCGGTGAGGTCGGCGAGCAGGGCGGCCACGGCCGGGTCACCCGGGCCCGGGTCGGGGGTCGGGTCGACGCTGAGCGCGTCCACCCCGACCGTCCGCACCCCGGCGGCGACGATCGCCTCGGCGGCGGCCGGGGTCAGGCTGGGGTGGGCGAGGTAGGCGTCGGTGCCCCAGTGCCGGGCCCAGCCGGTGGCCAGCAGCAGGACGGTGCCCTCGGCAGCCCGCTCCAGCGCGGGCGCCAGCAGCTCGGGAGTGACGGCCGCCCGGGGCTCCAGCCCGCGCAGGTCGGCGACCACGGCCGGGCCGGTGAACCGCTCCAGCGGCAGCCCGTCCAGGGTCGGCCAGGTGACGTCCACGTGGTACGGCGCGTCCACGTGCGTCCCGGACTGTGAGCCGAGGTGCAGGGCCAGCACGTTCACCCCGGCGGCGGCCGTGGTGAGCGCGGGCTCCAGCAGGACGGCCGGATCGCCGGGGTAGACCGGCATCGCGGTGGTCACCTGATGGGTGAGGTCGACGAGGGTCGCTGCCATGCGCCCATCCTTCCAGGGGCGGGGGGCTTCCGGGCCCCTCCCGGCACGCCCGGGCCGAACGCACACGTGGAGCGGGGACAGAATTGCCCCATGGGAACTGCGAAGCGTCAGCCATGGGTGGTCGGGGTCTCGGGTGCGTCGGGGACGCCGTACGCGGCCTCGGTGATCCGTGCGCTGCTGGCCGCCGGCGAGGCGGTGGACCTGATCGTCAGCCGCGCCGCCCGGCTCACCATCCTGGACGAGACCGGAATCTCCTTCCGGGACGCCCACTGGCGCGCCGACCTCGCCGCCTGGCTCGGTACCGAGGGCCCGGACGACGGCCTGGACGGCGTCCGCTACTGGCCCGCCGGGGACTTCGCGGCCGGCCCGTCCAGCGGCTCCTACCCCGCCAAGGGCATGCTGGTGGTGCCCGCGACCACCGGCGCGGTGGCCGGGATCGCACTCGGCCTGAGCAAGGACCTGCTGCAGCGCGTCGCCAGCGTCACCCTCAAGGAGCGCCGCCCGCTCGTCGTCTGCGTGCGCGAGACACCACTCAACGGGGTGACGTTGAAGCACTTGGTGGAGCTCGACGCACAGGGGGCGGTCGTCCTGCCCGCCTCGCCCGGTTTCTACGCCGGCGGCTCCACCGCGCGCGAGCTCGTGGATTTCGTGGCCGGACGGGTGCTGGACGCCGTCGACGTGCCGCATTCCCTGTACCTGCGCTGGGAAGGGGAGTTGGGGGCGGCGGCCCGACGGGCGGACGGCAGCGGAGGCGTCCGGCCTGAGGGGGAGTAGGGAGACCGAGGGCGGGAGAGTATCTTCTCTGCGATATCCGGGTCGGTCGGCGCGCAGCGCCTTTGAATCCGGATAATGATCTGTGGGTCTGGAGAGGTTCGGAAGGACGCGGACGGTATATGGACACGGTGGACAGACAGCTCATCCAGGCGCTCCGGGAGAACGGCCGTGCGTCCTACGCCGAGTTGGGCCGCCTGGTCGGGCTCTCCGGCCCGAGCGTGACGGACCGGATCAACCGCCTGGAGCAGGCCGGTGTCATCACCGGCTACCGGGCGACGGTCAACCCGGCCTCGCTCGGCTTCGGCGTCACGGCCCTGATCGGCCTTCAGCTCACCGACGCCGCGGACCACGAGGACGTCGCGTTCCGGCTGAAGGACCTCAACGAGGTCGAGGACTGCTGGTTCATCGCCGGCGACGACTCCTACATGCTGAAGGTCCGGGTGGCCGACGTGGCCGGCCTGGAGTCGGTGGTCAAGCGGATCTCGGGCACGAAGGGTGTGGCCCGGACACGCACCACCGTCGTACTCTCCACGAAGTGGGAAAACCGGGTGAGTGAACTTCCTCCCGTAGGAGAGTGACGCATGGCACTGGTCGGCCTGGAGGAACTGCGCGCGGCCCGGCAGCGGATCGCGGGGGTCGCCGTGCGCACCCCGTTGGTTCCCGCCCCCTGGGCGGCCGAGGGGGAGCGGCGGCTCTGGCTGAAGCCCGAGAACCTCCAGCCGACCGGCGCCTTCAAGACCCGTGGCGCCTACAACCGGCTGGCCGCGCTCACCGAGGACGAGCGGTCCCGGGGCGTGGTCGCCCAGTCCAGCGGCAACCACGCGCAGGCGGTGGCGTACGCGGCCCGGACGCTCGGCATCAAGGCCGTGATCGTGATGCCGGACACCTCGCCCGCGGTGAAGGTGGAGGCCACCCGCTCGTTCGGCGCCGAGGTGATCCTGGTCGCACCGGAGGAGCGGGACACCCTGCCCGGCGAGCTGGCCGAGAAGCACGGCTATGTCTGGGTGCCCCCGTACGACGACCCGTTCATCATCGCGGGCCAGGGCACGGTCGGCCTGGAGATCGCCGAGGACGCCCCGGCCGGGCTGGACACCGTCCTGGTGCCGGTCAGCGGCGGCGGCCTGATCGGCGGGACGGCGGCCGCGCTCAAGCTCACCCGCCCGGGCATCCGGGTGATCGGCGTGGAGCCCGAGCTGGCCGCCGACGCCCGGGCCAGCCTGCGGGCCGGCCGCCGGGTCGAGTGGCCGGTCGCCGACACCTACCGGACCATCGCGGACGGGCTGCGCACCCCGTCGCTCGGCGTGCTGCCGTTCGAGCACGTCACCGCCTACGTGGACGACATCGTCACCGTCACCGAGGACGAGATCCGGGCCACCGTGGCCCTGCTGGCCCGCCGCGGCCGGCTGGTCGCCGAGCCCTCCGGGGCGGTCGCCCCGGCCGCCTACTTCCACCGTGCCGCCGAGACCGGGGGCCAGGCGGTGGCGGCCGTGGTCAGCGGTGGCAACATCGACCCCGCACTGCTCGCCGAGCTGCTCTCGGCATAGGCGTACGCTCGTTCCGGCAAGGAATCGAACGTCGGAGGAGGCGGGGCACCGCATGGACGCAGGGCTCAAGCGCGAGCTGGAGGCGAAGGTCTACGCGGGTGAGCGGCTGACCCGCGAGGACGGGATCGCGCTCTACGCGAGCGACGACCTGGCCTGGCTGGGCGGGCTGGCCCACCACGTGCGGACGCGGAAGAACGGCGACGTCGTCCACTTCAACGTCAACCGCCACCTCAACATGACCAACGTGTGCAACGCGTCCTGCGCGTACTGCTCGTTCCAGCGCAAGCCGGGCGAGAAGGACGCGTACACGATGCGCATCGAGGAGGCCGTCCGCCTCGCCAAGGCGATGGAGAGCGAGTCCCTCACCGAGCTGCACATCGTGAACGGCCTGCACCCGACCCTGCCGTGGCGCTACTACCCGCGCTCGCTGCGGGAGCTGAAGGCGGCTCTGCCGAACGTCTCGCTGAAGGCCTTCACCGCCACCGAGATCCACTGGTTCGAGAAGATCAGCGGCCTGTCCGCCGACGAGATCATGGACGAGCTGATCGACGCCGGCCTGGAGTCGCTGACCGGCGGCGGCGCGGAGATCTTCGACTGGGAGGTCCGCCGGCACATCGTCGACCACGACACCCACTGGGAGGACTGGTCGCGGATCCACCGCCTCGCGCACAGCAAGGGCCTCAAGACGCCGGCCACCATGCTGTACGGCCACATCGAGGAGCCCCGCCACCGGGTGGACCACGTGCTGCGGCTGCGCGAGCTCCAGGACGAGACCGGCGGCTTCCAGGTCTTCATCCCGCTGCGCTACCAGCACGACTTCCACGACTCCAAGGACGGCGTCGTGCGCAACAAGCTGATGGCCCGCACCGAGATGGCCACCGGCGCCGAGGCGCTGAAGACCTTCGCGGTCTCCCGGCTGCTCTTCGACAACGTCCCGCACGTCAAGGTCTTCTGGGTGATGCACGGCGTCACCACCGCCCAGCTGGCGCTCAGCCACGGCGCGGACGACATGGACGGCTCGGTGGTCGAGTACAAGATCACCCACGACGCGGACAACTTCGGCACCCCGAACAAGCTCGGCCGCGACGACCTGCTCGGGCTGATCCGGGACGCCGGCTTCCGCCCGGTGGAGCGCAACACCCGCTACGAGGTCATCCGCGAGTACGACGGCCCGGACCCGATGCGCCGTGAGTCCCCGCAGGCGATGCGCCTCTGAACTGCGAAGATCCCTGCCGCCCGGGCCGCTCTCCGGCCCGGGCGGCGGTGGTCTTCACGGCCTCCGCACGAGGCCCGGGTTTACCAACGGGTACGGCGTTTGGCAGGATCGAAGGCATGTCCGGTTCTGATCGTGCCACCGCCTACCCGCCGCACCAGCCGATGCAGGGGCCGGTCGACCTGATGCCGCAGCAGCAGTACCAGAGCGGCCAGGCGTACCAGCAGCCGGTTCAGCAGGGCTACTACCAGGGCGAGTACCAGCCGTACGCGCAGAGCCCTGACGGGTACTTCGAGACGTACGACCAGCCGTTCGAGCCGTACGGGGCCGAGCCGGTCCCCGAGTCCGTCCACTACGAGGCGGAGCCCGCTCCCGAGCCCGTGTACTTCGAGCCCGAGCCCGTCGTGCTCGCCGCGCCTGCCGTGCCCGCCGCGCCCGTGGCGGGTGCCCGGACGGCTGCCCGGGGACGGCGTCGCAAGGCCAAGCAGAAACGTCACGGCAAGGCCGTGATGGCCGGTACCGCGCTGCTGGTCGCCGCCACCGCCGGCTGGTACGCCGTCGGCCAGGACGACGCCAAGCCCGGCATCGCCGCCGCCGACGGCCCCGGCCCGGAGGGCGTCAGCAAGCCCGACCGGCCCGCCCCGGCCCCCGCGGCCGCCCAGGCCGCCTCCGACCGGCAGGCGGCGGCCCCGGCCGCCGACCGCAGCCAGACCCGCGCGGACGGCTCGGTCGCCGCGATACCCGGCCTCGGCGCCGCCTTCACCGCGAAGATCCCCGCCGGGACCACCCAGGTCGTGGTCGCCTCCGGCCAGGACAAGAACACCGACAAGAACACCGTCACCCTCTGGACCCGCACCCCCGAGGGCCGCTGGCTGGCCGGCGAGACCTGGCAGGGCCACAACGGCAAGAACGGCTGGACCACGGACCACAACGAGGGCGACCTGCGCAGCCCGATCGGCGTGTTCAGCCTCACCGACGCGGGCGGCCGCAAGGCGGACCCGGGCAGCAAGCTCCCGTACGACAAGGACCCGAGCTTCGTGGTCTCCGGCACGGGCTTCTTCGGGGACCAGCTGGCCGGCTCCTTCGACTACGTGGTCGCGATCGACTACAACCGCGTCCCCGGCAACTCCCCGCTCGACCCGCGCCGCCCGATGGGCTCCAAGAAGGGCGGCGGCATCTGGCTCCACGTGGACCACGACGGCCCGACCCACGGCTGCGTGTCGATCCCCGAGGACAAGATGGCCCAGTTGATCCGCACCCTGGACCCGGCGGCCCATCCGGTCATCGTGATGGGCGACGCCGCCGCACTGGCCGCCTGACCTCGACGTACGCGCAGCCCAGACGCCGCAACGCCCCTTGTTGATCTCCTACAGAACGAGGGGGCGGATCCTGTCACCGGTCATACCATGCTGACCAGCGGGTAACCCGGTTCCATGGCAGTATGAGCGGTTCGCGCATTGTGGCACTCGGCCACTACCAGCCCCCCAAGGTCCTCACCAACGACGACCTGGCGGCGCTCGTCGACACCGACGACGAGTGGATCCGCACCCGTGTGGGCATCCGCAGCCGGCACATCGCCGAGGACGAGAGCCTGGTCGACCTCGCCACCGAGGCCGCGCAGAAGGCGCTCGCCAACGGCGGCCGGACGCCGGCGGAGATCGACCTCGTCGTGGTCGCCACCTGCACCGCGATCGAGCGCAGCCCCAACACCGCCGCCGCCGTGGCCGCCCGGCTGGGCATCCGTTCGCCCGCCGCGTACGACATCAACACGGTCTGCTCCGGCTTCTCGTACGCCCTGGCCACCGCCGACCACGCGATCCGGGCCGGCTCGGCCCGCCGCGCCCTGGTGATCGGCGCCGAGCGGATGTCCGACACGCTCGACTGGACCGACCGCTCCACCTGCGTGATCTTCGGCGACGGCGCGGGCGCCGCGCTGGTCGAGGCCCAGGAGGACGGCGGCGAGGCGGGCATCGGGCCGGTGGTCTGGGGCTCCGTGCCGGAGAAGGGCGACGCCGTGGTGATCACCGGCTGGGACCCGGTGATCAGCCAGCAGGGTCAGTCGGTCTTCCGCTGGGCCACCACCCAGCTCGCCCCGTTGGCCCGCGAGGCCTGCGAGCGGGCCGGGATCGACCCGGCCGAGCTGAAGGGCTTCGTCCCGCACCAGGCCAACCTGCGGATCATCGACGCGATCGCCAACAAGCTGGGCCTCACTGACGCGGTGGTGGCCCGGGACGTGGTCGACTCCGGCAACACCTCGGCCGCCTCCATCCCGCTGGCCTTCTCCAAGCTGGTCGAGCGCGGCGAGCTCTCGCCCGGCGACCCGGTCCTGCTCTTCGGCTTCGGCGGCGGCCTGGCCTACGCCGGCCAGGTCGTGCGCTGCCCCTGACCCGACGGCGTCGCCGGCCGCCCGAACGGCGCCGCGACGCCCCCTGAAGGCGCCACGAGGCCGTCGGAACGCACACATGCCGGTGGGCGGGCACCCTTTCACGGGTACCCGCCCACCGGCATGTCTGGCGCGCGTGCGGTACGTCGGCGGACCTCCCCCGAGGACACGGCCGCCGTCCCTCGTACCCCGGACAGGAGGCCGGGGCTGCGCGCGGAGCGGATGGTGGGTCGGAGGATGGTCCTACTTGGGCGCCTTCTTGCCGGTGACGCCCAGGTACACCAGGGGAGCGAGGTTGGGTTTGAGGTCCTTGACCTTGACGCCCCAGGAGGTGAAGGCCTTCTGGTGCTCGGCCGCCGAAGCCAGCAGCGAGACCAGGGCCCCGGCCACGGCGTTCGGGTCGAGCGACTTGTCGGCCTGACCCTTCGCCTGGAGTTCCTTGACGGCCTCGGCGAGTGGCTTGGCGACCGCGTTGAGGACCGTCATGCGGATCTTGAAGAACCGCTTGTCCCCTTCGGCGGCACCGAGCGTGACCACTCGGAGAATGGCGTCGTTCTTGCGCCAGAAGGCGAGGAATCCGTCGACCAGTTCTTCAGAAGTGGTCGGTCCGGACTTCCCTGCCCAGGACTTTCCGGCCACCAGCTCTTTGAGCTGGTCGGCGTCCTTGGCCATTTCCTCGGCGATTTCGAGGACAGCGCCCTCGACATCCGGGAAGTACTGGTAGAAGGTCGCGGGGGAGGTACCCGCCATACGGGCGACGTCGATGACCTTGACGTCCCGATAGGGCGACGTGCTGAGCATCTCGCGGAGGCAGTCGAGCAGCTTCTGCCGCGTCTCCTGTCCGCGTCGCCCGGCGACGCGACCGTCGACGGTGCGAACTTGTCCTGTCATGCCGTCAGCTTACCGTGGCACGATCTTGGCGCGATTCGGTGATGCGACTATTACTCCGCACGGGGGTTGGTATAGCGGCATGAACCACTTCGGACGGATATTCACCGGGCTTCGAAGCCCCTGTTGAAGCCCCCCCGTGTGCTTTTGATCTCACAGCGTGACGGCGAGTCCGCTGAGGGGTGGTCGGGTGACAGAGCGTGACGGTGGCGGGAAGATGTGGCACCGTCCGGAAGTGGACGGTCCGGGGCCGCGCGCGCAAGCCGCCCCCGGAGCGGGCGTCAGGATCCGGCCGTTCCGTCCTCGCTGGTCAGGGGCCCGTCCGGTGCGTCGTCCGGGCCCGGACGACGGGTTCCGGCGGGTGGGGGAGGTTGGATATGCGCGGGGCGGCATTGGAGAATCGGGTCCGGCACCACGCGGCGGGTGCGGACAACGGGGAGGTGGCAGCGGAGTGGACCAGCTGACGGCGCACGATCCGAGGCGGATCGGGCCCTTCGAGGTGCTGGGGCGGCTCGGCGCGGGTGGGATGGGGCTGGTCTACCTGGCGCGTTCCGCGTCGGGGCGGCGGGTGGCCATCAAGACCGTGCGGGGGGAGCTGGCCGAGGACGAGCTGTTCCGGGTCCGTTTCGCCCGGGAGATCGCGGCGGCCAAGACGGTCGGCGGCTTCTACACCGCTGCCGTGGTGGACGCGGACGCGGACGCCCGGGTGCCCTGGCTGGCCACCGCGTACATCCCGTCGCCCTCGCTGGAGGACCTGGTCGAGGAGTGCGGCCCGCTGCCGGTGGAGGCCACCCGCTGGCTGGTCGCGGGCATCGCCGAGGCCCTGCAGTCGATCCACGGCGCCGGGCTGATCCACCGCGACCTCAAGCCCTCCAACGTCCTGGTGGTCGAGGACGGCCCGAAGGTGATCGACTTCGGCATCGCGTCCGGGGTGTCCAGCACCCGGCTCACCATGACCAACGTCGCGGTCGGCACCCCCGCCTACATGTCCCCCGAGCAGGCCCGGGACAGCCGTACCGTCCGGGGCGCCAGCGACGTGTTCTCACTCGGCTCGCTGATGGTCTTCTGCGCCACCGGGCACCCGCCCTACCGGGGCACCAACCCGGTCGAGACGGTGTTCCAGCTGCTGCGCGAGGAGCCGGACCTGACCGGCATGCCGCCCGAGCTGATGGACCTGGTCCGCGCCTGCATGCAGCAGGCCCCCGAGCGCCGGCCCACCCCGGCGCAGATCCAGGCCGAGCTGGCCCCGCACCTCTTCTCCCGGGACGACGCCTCCGGCGAGGCCGGGGACTGGCTGCCGGCCAACGCGCTGGAGCTGATCGAGCGCAAGCGCGGCCGCCGGCCGGCCGTCCTGCCGTCGCGCCCGCCGGCAGGCCCGGCCCAGCCGCCGCAGCCGCCCCCGCTCCCGCAGGCGCCGCCCGCGCAGGTCCCGCCGCAGCACCTGGGGACGGCCGACCCGCGCACCAACGCGGGGCGGCACGCGCAGCCGCCGGCCGGGCCGGTGCACAGCCTGCCGCAGCCGGGCCAGGGCTCGGACGCCGAGATCCCGACCGCGAAGATCGCCTCGCCGAACAAGCACCGGGCGCCGTCCGGCGGTGCCGTCGAGGTGCAGCTGTCCGGCGCCTCGGTGCGGATAGGCCCGGGACCGCGGGCCGAGCACGAGCAGCCCGGCCCGAACACCGCCCCGGCCACGACCGACTGGGTCCGCCGGGCCCCCACCCCGCCGCCCCCGCCAGTCGCCCGCTGGCGCCCCTGGCGGTTCCGGATGTCCAACGACGTCTGGGGCACCCCGGTGGTCGCCGACGGCACGCTCTTCGTCTCCAGCTTCGAGGTGCACGCGCTGGACATCGCCTCCGGCGAGCGCCGCTACAAGACCCGGGACGTCGCCTGGGCGCTCGCGGTGGACGCCGGCCGGGTGCACGCCGCGGACGGCCCGCACCTGTACACCGTGGACGCGGCGGACGGCACCGAGCGCTGGCGCACCTCGCTGGACGGCTGGGTCTACTCGCTCTCCGCCGCCGACGGCGTGCTCTGCTGCGGGATCAGGGGCGGCGGCATCCAGCTCCGCTCGGCCGCCAACGGCGCCGAGCTGTGGCGCGCCGACGACGCCCAGCAGGACTACGAGAACCCGCAGTCCGGCCCGGTCCTGGTGGGCGGCGCCGCCTACTACTACGGCGGCGGGCGGCTGCGCTGCGTCGACCCGCGCGGCGCGGGCCTGCGCTGGTCCTTCCCGGTCGGCGAGGACGTGCCGTCGCACCCGGTCGAGCGCGGCGGTGTGCTGTACGTGTCGGCCGGCACCCGGGTGTACGCGCTGGACGCGGCCAGCGGGGCCGAGCGCTGGCGCTTCGAGGCCCCGGTGGTGCTGTTCACCCCGCCCGCCCTGGACGCCGACGCCGTCTACGTGGCCGACTACCTGGGCACGGTCCACGCGCTGGACGCGGCCACCGGCCTGGACCGCTGGCGCGGGGTCACCGGCCGCCGCCAGGGCGCCGACCCGGTGGTGGTCTCGGACGGCATGGTGCTGGTCGGCAACGGCGAGGTGCTGTACGCCTTCGAGGCGGCCACCGGCCGGGAGCGCTGGCGCTACACCGCCCGTGGCGAGATCGTCGGCTCCCCGGCGGTGGCCGACGGCCTGGTGCACCTGGGCAGCCGGGACCACTCGCTGCACACCCTGGACCTGGCGAGCGGTCAGCTGCGCTGGGAGCTCGGCACCAAGGGCGAACTCACCGGCTCGCCGGTGGCGGTCGGCGGCCGGGTCTTCGTCGGCTCCAAGGACCGCTGCGTGTACGCGCTGGACGCCTTCTACGG
>NZ_JBHVFE010000089.1:0-23947 GCF_042801945.1 Kitasatospora sp. NPDC057542 | reverse complement strand
GGTCCGGGTGGTCTCCGTCAGCGCAGGTGGTCGACCAGGCCGGCCGGCTTGAGCCCGGCGGCGTCGGCGGCGGCCAGGGCGCGCTGGAGGTCGTCTGCGAGGGTGTCGGTCCAGTGCATCAGCACGACGTCGCCCGGCTGCAGCAGGCCCGGGTGCCAGATGTTGCCGGCGCCCCAGCTGAAGTCCGCGTCGGCGGTGAGCACGGTGCGGATGCCGCAGTTGGCGGCGGCCTGCAGGGTGTCGGCGTTCCAGGCGAAGTACGGCGGGCGGAAGAAGGCCGGTGCGGTGCCGAAGAGGCGGGTCATGGCGTCACGGGCGTCGCAGATCTCGACCTGCTGCCGGTCCAGCGGGAGGTTGCTGAGATCGGCGTGGGAGACGCTGTGGTCCTGGACCGAGGAGCCGGGCACGGCGGTGACCCGCTTGAAGAAGGCCGGATCGGCGGCGGCCGGCATCGGCAGCGGGAAGGCGGTGATCGGCAGCCGGTGGTCGGCGATGAACTGCTCCGCCTCGGGGGTGCGCTGCCAGCCGTCGTCCACGGTGAAGAAGACGACCTTGTCCTTGGTCGGGACGGAGCCCGCGGCGACGGCCGGGGCGGGTGCGGGGCCGTCCACCCGGACGTCGTCCACGGAGAAGGGGCCCTGCTGGTACCAGCCGTGCACGTACAGCCGGATGGTGTGCGCGTTCGGGCCGGTGGTGAACCGGGTGCTCAGCCGCTGCCAGCCGCCCTCGGTGGTCTGCGTCCAGGCGGGGGCGACGTCCTTGCCGGTGCCGGTGGCGCCCAGGTAGACGAACCTGCCGTGCACCCACGCGGAGGCCGTGTAGGTGGTGTCGGGCTGGACCGCGACGGTCTGCGCGCACTCGCCGGTGGACTCGGCGTTCGCCGGGGTGCCGGTGAGCGCGGAGGTGCCGGTGTGCGGGGCGGTGGTGGTGACGGCCGCTTCGGCCGGGCCGCCGGTGCAGTTCCAGCCGGGGACGCTGCCCCAGTCGGCGAGGTCGGGGGAGGGCACCTCGAAGCCGGGGTTGGTGGCGAGGTTGACGGTCGGGGGAGCGTCGGCGGAGGCCACCGGTGCGGCGAGACCGGTGAGCAGTGCGACCGAGGCGGCCAGCGCGGACAGGCGCGTGGACATCGACACGTGAGGACTCCAGCAGGTGGGGGCACGCCCGTGGGGAGGGCGTGGGCGGAATCGGACCGTGGGCTCCGAGACGTGGGCTCCGAGACGTGGAACTCTGAGCCGTGGAACTCTGAGCGTGGAACTCCGGATCGTCGCAACAATGGACTAGACCAATAAGGTCGTCAAGGGAACGGTGGGTGAACCCCGAGGCCATCACGTGGCCGCCGCGCCTGCGTCACAAGGGGAAAGACGGCGCCTCAGGGGCCGGGCGGACAGGCCCGGTTCAGGACAGGTACAGCTCCTCGATGTCCGTCGCGTAGTACTCCGCGATCGCCGTCCGCCGCAGCTTGAGCGAGGGGGTCAGCAGTCCCTGTTCCTGGCTGAACTCCCTTGGCATCAGCCGGAAAGCGCGGATCGACTCGGCCCGTGAGACCGCGGTGTTCGCGGCCGCCACCGCGCGCTGGATCTCCACGTGCAGCTCCTCGTCCGCGAGCACCGTCCACGGGTCCGGCTGCTCCCGCCCGCGGGTCTTCAACCAGTGCGCCAGCGCCGCCGGTTCGAGCGTGATCAGTGCGGCCACGTACGGGCGGTCGTCGCCCACCACCAGGCACTGGGAGACCAGCGGGTGTGCCTCGACCCGCTCCTCCAGGGCCGCCGGGGCCAGGTTCTTGCCGCTGCTGGTGACGATCAGGTCCTTCTTGCGGCCGGTGATCGTGAGGTAGCCGTCCTCGTCCAGCCGGCCCAGGTCGCCGGTCGCGAACCAGCCGTCGACCAGGGACTCGGCCGTGCACCGCGGATGGTTGAGGTAGCCGCCGAAGACCGAGCCGCCGCGCACCCACACCTCGCCGTCGTCGGCGATCGCCACCGAGGCGCCCGGCACCGGCTGTCCGACCGTGCCGAGCTTCTGCCGTCCGGGCGGGTTGGCGGTGATCGCGGCGGTGGTCTCGGTCAGCCCGTAGCCCTCGTACAGCTGGAGGCCGGCGCCGGTGAAGAACAGGCCCAGCTCGCGCCGGAGCGTGGAGCCGCCGCACATCACGCTGCGCACCCGGCCGCCGAGCACCGCCCGCAGCCTCGGGTAGACGGTCCGCTCGTACGCGAGGTGGCGCAGCCGCAGGGCCGCGCCCGGGCCGGGACCGCGGCCGAAGGCCTTCTGCTCCCGGGCGGCGGCCCAGCCGACGGCCACCTGCCGGGCCTGTTCGAAGAGTTCGCCGCGCCCGGCGTCCTCGGCGGCCCGCCGGGCCTGCTGGAAGATCTTCTCGAAGACGTACGGGACGGCGTGCAGGAAGGTCGGGCGGAAGGTCTCCAGCGCGGGCAGCAGCGCGTCGGTGGAGACCTCGGGGATGTGGCCGATCCGGAAGCCGCCCCGGATCGCCGCGATCTGCACGGCCCGCCCGTAGACGTGCGCGAGCGGCAGGAACAGCAGGGTGGCGGGGTGGCCGCCGGCGGTGTCGCGCAGGGCGTCCCCCCAGCCGGCGAGCAGGGCGTCGGCCTCGGCGGCCAGATTGGCGTGGGTGATCAGGCAGCCCTTGGGGCGGCCGGTGGTGCCCGAGGTGTAGACGACCGTGGCGATGTTCTCGGCGGCGACGCCGAGGCGCTGGCGGTGCACCAGGGAGTCGGGCACGCCGAGGCCGTCCTCGGTGATCGCGGCGACGCAGTCGCGGTCCAGCTGCCAGATGCCGGTGAGGTCGGGCAGCGCGTCACAGACCGCGCCGACCGTCATCGCGGCGTCCTCGTCCTCGACCAGGCAGGCCACCGCCTGGGTCTCGGCGAGGATCCAGCGCACCTGTTCGGGGGCGGCGGTGGGGTAGACCGGGACGGTGATCGCGCCGATCGACCAGAGTGCGTAGTCGAACAGCGTCCACTCGTAGCGGGTGCGGGACATCAGGGCGACCCGGTCGCCGTAGCGTACGCCGTGGGTGAGCAGGCCCTTGGCCAGGGCGAGCACCTGGTCCCGGAACTCCCGGGCGGTGACGTCCCGCCACTGCCCGTCCTCGCCCCGCCAGGACAGCTGGACCAGGTCGGGGGCGCGCTCGGCGGTGTCGTAGAGGGAGTCGGCGAGTCCTCCGGTGGCCTCGGGCGCGGCCGGGGCGGGGGTGGTGAACTCGCGCACGGTCCTCCCCAGTTCGGTGCCGGTAGTACGGAGTGGGCCGAAACTATCGGATCGCCCTGTCACTGCCCAGGGTTGTGGCGGTGACACGACGGGATCGGCACGGGCCCCCTCCGGTGGTGTCGCGCCCGGGGAGGCGCGGGGGAGGCGCGGAGGAGGCGCGGAGGAGGCGCGGAGGAGGCGCGGAGGAGGCGCGGAGGCTGTGGGGGTCTCGTGTCAACCCGTCATTGCGGGCATGTGTGAACGATTCGGGCGCGAAACGGAGGCGGGGGCGGCCGGTTTCTGACGTGTGCGGGACGAGACCGGTCAGTGGACCGGTTCGCCCCTCGAACGAGTGGTGAGGGCGTAGTAGAGTCTCGCAGACCTGTGGCCGGGAGCCCCTCCTCCGACGTGTCCCCCAGCACCCTCCACGCCGCCCCCGAACCGCCCCGAACCGCCCCGCCCTCGACACCGTTCCTCCACCGCCCCGTCGCTCCCCGTCCGCGCCTGGCACTTCCCGACCGAGGACTCCATGCGTCTGCGCAGCAGCTCGATCCGCGCGAAGATCATCGCGCTGCTCCTGGTGCCCATCGTCGCGCTCACCGCCCTGTGGGTGTACGCGACGGTCGCCACCACCGGGGACGTCTGGAACCAGCTCGGGATCAGCCGTACGTACAAGGAGTTCGCAGGCCCGGTCGACCAGTACACCGGCGACCTGCAGAACGAGCGCCGCGCCGCCGTCCAGCGGCTGGCCGACCCGCGCTCGCCGGCCGCCAGGGAGGCCTACGAGCGGGCCAAGGCCGCCACCGACCGCAGCCTGGACGCGCTGCGGCAGAAGAAGGACAGCTCCGCCGGAAAGCTCTCCACCCCCCAGCGCGGCCGCTTCGTGCAGATCATCGCCGCCGCCGACCAGATCGGACCGCTGCGTGCCCAGGTCGGCCGCTCCGCGCTGAACTGGGAGTTCGCGCTGGACCAGTACAGCGACCTGGTCAAGCCGGTGTTCGGATTCCGGTCCGCCTACGTCGCCCGGCAGAGCGGGCAGCTCCCGCGCCAGGGCACCATCCTGATCGAGCTGGTGCGTGCCCGCGAGTACCTGTCGCAGGAGGACGCGGCGATGGAGGGCCTGCGCACCGGCGCCGCCAAGCCCACCGCCGAGCAGTACCAGGTCGCGCTGGACGCCCTGCACAACCAGCAGGCGCTGTTCACCGTCTACATCGCCGAACTCGAACCCGCCGACCAGTCCGACTACATCGCGCTGCGCGGCGGCGAGGCCTGGGGCGCGCTGGCCCGCGCCGAGGCGGACTTCGTCGGCGCCGGCGGCCCCGACCGGGTGGTCCAGGCGCTCAACAGCGACTCCTGGCGGGAGACCGCCGACCGGGCGCTCGGCGACCTCGCCTCGATCAACAGCCGGATCTCCGGCGGGCTGGACGAGCGCGCGCGGTCCGCTGCGATGGGACTGCTGTGGCGCGGCGGCATCGCCGGTGCGGTCGGCCTGGTCGCGGTCGTGCTGTCGATCATGATCTCGTTCCGGATCGGCCGCGGCCTCGCCCGCGAGCTGATCGGCCTGCGCAACGCGGCCGACGAGCTGGCCGGCACCCGGCTGCCGTCCGTCATGCTGCGGCTGCGCCGCGGCGAACCGGTGGACGTGGCCACCGAGGCCCCCGAGCTGCACTTCGGGGACGCCGAGATCGGCCAGGTCGGCCAGGCGTTCAACGCGGTGCAGCGGGCCGCCGTCGAGGCCGCCGTCGAACAGGCCGAACTGCGGCGCGGGGTCTCGGCGGTGTTCGTCAACCTGGCCCGGCGCAGCCAGGTGCTGCTGCACCGCCAGCTCACCCTGCTGGACACCATGGAGCGCCGCACCGAGGACCCGGCGGAGCTGGAAGACCTCTTCAAGGTCGACCACCTCACCACCCGCATGCGCCGGCACGCCGAGGGCCTGATCATCCTGGCCGGCGGCTCGCCCGGGCGCGCCTGGCGCAAGCCGGTCCGGATGGTGGACGTGGTCCGGGCGGCGGTCGGCGAGGTCGAGGACTACGCCCGGGTGATCGTCCGGCCGTTCCCCGGCACCGGCCTGCTCGGCAGCGCCGTCGCGGACGTCACCCACCTGGTCGCCGAGCTCGTCGAGAACGCCGCGGTGTTCTCCCCGCCGAACACCCAGGTCACCGTCCAGGGCGAGGTGGTGGCGCACGGCTTCGCCCTGGAGATCGACGACCGCGGCCTCGGGCTGAGTGAGCAGCTGCTCGCCGAGATCAACGAACGCCTCGCCGTGGAGCAGGAGTTCGACCTCGCCGACACCGACCGGCTGGGCCTGTTCGTGGTCAGCCGACTGGCCCGGCGACACGGCATCCGGGTGCACCTGCGGCCGTCCCCGTACGGCGGGACGACGGCGGTGGTGCTGATCCCGCGCGAGCTGCTCGCGGAGGCGCCGGACGGGACGCCGGAGCCGGGCCCGGCCGGGCAGCGGCCGGCGGCGGGCGGCCGGCGCGGACAGCGGGACCTGGTCGCGGTGCCCGGGTCGGGAGGCGCCTCCGCGTCGGCGCCCGGGGCCGGCTCCGCCGGTGCCGGTACGAGGGCCGGTGGTGCGGGAGCCGGCACCGGTGGTGGGCCGGGAGGCCGGCACCGCGGGACGACGAGCGGGCCGAGGCCCTCCACGCCGGAGGCGGGCCGTACGGCGGGCGGGCTGCCGCGCCGGGCCTCGCGGAACAAGGGCGGTCCGGTGCTGGTTCCGGCGCCCGCGGCGGAGACCGAGGACACACCGGGGACGGGGCGGCACCGGCGGGAGGACGCCGTGGTGGCTGCGGCCCAGGCAGCCGTCGCGGCCGCCGAAGCCGCCGAAGCCGCCGAAGCCGTCGGGCTGACCGACCCGGCTGCGGCTCCGCCCGCGGGCGCCGCGCCCCGGACGGCCGGCGGCCTGCCCCGGCGGGTCCGGCAGGCGAACCTGGCGCCGCAGCTCAGGGAGCAGCTCACCGAGCAGCTGAAGGAACGGTTCCGCAATGGGGCCGGGTCCGTCGAGACCGGGGGAGAACCGGCCGCAAACGCCCAGGACGGCCGGGGCTCCCGCGACGGCGGGGAGAACCGGGAGGCCCGGGAGCGCTCGCCCGAGGAAGCCCGGGCCACCTTCGCCTCGTTCCAGCGCGGCTTCACCCGGGGGCGCGGTGCCACGGTTCCGGCGGACCGTACGGGCGCGTCCTCGGACCGCATCGGTGCTCCGTTGACGGATCGTCCCGGCACGCCCGACGATCGTGTCGTGCGGGGGAACGGGCGGTCCACCGCCGTACCGGCCTGGCAGCCGCCGGACCGGTCCCGGCGGGCGATCGGCCCGGCGCCCGCCCCGGCGGCGCTGCCCGCGCCGCAGGACACCGGCCGGGCACCGCTCGTCCGTCGGGTGCCGCCCGGGCAGCCGGTCCGCCGGAACCCGGACGCCCGTGCGCCCGCACCGCCCGCCGTACCCGAACCACCCGTCGTACCCGCTCCACCCGTCGTACCCGCTCCACCCGCACCACCCGCTCCAGCGGAAGGAACTGATTCATGACCACGTCGATGCAGTCGTCCGGGGACCTCAACTGGCTCCTGGACGACCTGGTGGGGCGCGTCGCGGCCCTCCGGCACGCGGTGATCCTCTCCAACGACGGCCTGGCCACCGGTGCCTCCCGCGACCTCGACCGCGAGGACGCCGAGCACCTGGCCGCCGTTGCCGCCGGGTTCCACAGCCTCGCGAAGGGCGCCGGCGGGCACTTCAAGGTCGGCGGCGTCCGGCAGACCATGGTGGAGCTGGACGAGGCCTTCCTGTTCATCACGGCCGCCGGCGACGGCAGCTGCCTGGCCGTCCTGAGCGAGGCCGAGGCGGACATCGGCCAGATCGCGTACGAGATGGCTCTGCTGGTCAAGCGGGTCGGCGAGCACATGGCCGCCGAGCCGCGCACCGAAACCGCCCCGCCGGTGAGATGAGCGGTCCGATGGCGGATCCGAAGGCGGATGTGCCGGACGGCCCGGAGACGCCGGACGGCCCCCAGGTGCCGGTGGGCACGGCCGGGCCGTCCGGCCTCGACGGCTCGGACGGTTCGGACCGCCCGGAGGCGTCGGTGGAGGACGAGCGCGCGGACCCGGACGGGCCCGAGGTCGACCTGTTCCGGCCGCGAACCCCGGTCGACGACCGCTGGTTCGACGACGAGGCCGGCCCGGTGGTGCGGCTCTACTCGATGACCCGCGGCCGCACCCGGCCGGTCGAGGAGGGGCTGTTCGACCTGATCTCGCTGATCACCGCCGTCGATCCCGGGCCGGTCGCCGGGGCCGTGCCCGCCCACGTCCTCGACCCGGAGCACCAGACGCTGCTCACCCTGTGCCGCCGCGAGCCGCTCTCCGTCGCCGAGCTCGGCTCCTTCACCGACCTGCCGGTCAGCGTGGTGCGGGTGCTGCTCGGCGACCTCTACGACGCCGATCTGATCAGCGTCACCCGACCCGTTCCGCTCGCCGAGCTGCCGGACGAGCGCCTGCTGCGAGACGTGATCAATGGACTCCGTGCGCTCTGACCCCCACCCCCGCCCGGACGGCACCGGGCCGCACCGGGACGCCGCCGCGCCCCACCCGGCGAACGCCAACGACCCGCGCTGGCGCGGCGGTCCGGCCGTCGCGGTGAAGATCCTGGTCGCGGGCGGCTTCGGCGCGGGCAAGACCACCCTGGTCGGCTCGGTCAGCGAGATCCGGCCGCTGCGCACCGAGGAGGAACTCAGCGAACTGGGCCGCCCGGTGGACGACACGTCGGGGGTGGAGGCGAAGCGCACCACCACCGTCGCGATGGACTTCGGCCGGATCGACCTGCGGCCGGGCCTCGCGCTCTACCTGTTCGGCACGCCCGGGCAGGACCGGTTCTGGTTCGTCTGGGACGAGCTGGCCCGCGGTGCGCTCGGCGCCCTGGTGCTCGCGGACACCCGGCGACTGGCCGACTGCTTCCCGTCGGTCGACTTCTTCGAGCAGCGCGGCATCCCGTTCGTGGTCGCGGTGAACTGCTTCGAGGGCACCGAGCGGTTCGCGCCGGACGAGGTCCGCGAGGCGCTCGACCTCGATCCGGACATCCCGGTGCTGCTCTGCGACGCGCGGCTGCGGCAGGACGGCAAGGACCTGCTCGTCGCGCTGGTCGAGCACGCCGCCGCCCGTCGGCACCGCCGCACCCCGGTCGGCGCCTGAGCACGGTTCGGCTCCGGTTCGGATCCGGCCCGATGCCGTCCGGCCGTGGCCGGTCGGGAACGGGCAAGGCCGGGGCCGAGGCCGGGACGCGGCCGGATGACAACCGCGACGCCGGTCGGACGGCGTTTGTGCGACGGCTCGGCAGGTGAGCGCGCCGACCTGCCCGTTCCGGCCGACGTCTCATTCGGCCGTCCGCATCCCGGACGATCGCTGCGCCGAAGGTTGCCTAGAGCGGCCCGGCCGTGGAAGGCTCTGTGGACGAAGGCCGCCCGGCCATGCCGTCGGGAGCGCCGGAAACGCCACGTTCACACGGGCGTTGCGACCGGCGGACGGCCTTCGGCGGACCGGCGAGGCATCGTCGGCGGGCACCGGCAGCGGTGCGCCGCCGTGTGGAGAACGAGGGGGAGGGCAGCAGGGTGAGCGTCGGCCGACGACACATCATCACCGCGATGCCCGGCTCCCCGGTGCCCGGTGTCCTCATGCCCGGCGCTGCCGTGCCCGGTGCCGCCGATCCGGCGCTCACCGTCCGCCGCCACATCGACCACGCGCTGATCTGCAGCGCGTGTTGTCGCTGACCGGCCTGACCTTCCCGGTACGTCCTCCGGCACTTCCGGCCCACCCGGCCCACCGCCCGACGCACCGCCGAAACCCGTCGACCAGGCCGTAGCGGACCGCCTGTCCGGCGTGCCCGCGGCCGACCAACCGGACCCGCCCAGCGGAGAGACCACCAGTGAACATCGTCTGCCCCAGCACCGCCCCCGGCATCACCGGCCGTACCCGAACGACCTGGACGGCCCCCGCGATGCGCGCGGGCGGACGGACCGGACGGTGGAACCGGTGCGGGAGCCGCGCCGTGGACAGCCGGCGGGATCGCCTCGACCTCGAACCGTTCTGGCCGTCCCGGCAGCCGCACCTGTTCGATCAGACGTGTCCCGGCTCGCCCAGCGCGTCCCGGCCCTCCGCCCGCTGACCCGGTCCGGTCCAGCCCAGGCAGTACGCCCGGTCGACGCGCAGACGACTCCACCCCGTCCGTCACGCGCGAAATGAGCGGCACACCATGTCTTCTTCTTCCACGGCCACCCTTCCCCTGCCCGTCGCGACCCCGCACCTGCGCGCGGTCCGCTCCGTCCCGCCGGTCTCCTCCGTCCCCGCCACCGTGCCGGTCGGTCCCGGCGCGTCCGGGGCCGCGGGACCGTCCGTCCCCCCGGTGTCGGTGTCGGACCGATGGCCCGGGGCGGCGGCCCGTCCGCCGCACGCCGGGCCGGCCCGCCCGGCGGCAGTCCCCGCGCCCGCCGTCCCGCAGCCGGGGGCGACGGTCCCGCAGGTGCCCCCGTCGCTGCTCGCCGCGCTGCCGGAGGGAGCGGCCGTCGTCGCCACCCTGCCGCAGGGCGTGCTGCCGCAGGGGCTGCTCGCCCAGTACGGCACGCAGTTCGGCGGCCTGAACGGCAGCCCGATGGTCGGGTACCTGGTGCTGGTGCCGGCCGAGAACCCGGTGGCGGGGGCCGGCGGCCTGTCCGGGGTTCCGGGCGGTGTCGGGGCCGCCGGCTCCGCGGCGGCCCACGCCGTCCCCGGTGCGCAGCCGGCGACCGGCGGGCCCGGCGCCCAGACCGTGACGGGGGTCCGTTCGGTCCGCCCGGCCGCGCGCGGCATCTCCGTCGACACCGAGCGGCGCAACGCCTATGTCGACGGGCGGTTGCTCGACCTCACCTACCTGGAGTTCGAGCTGCTGGCCCACCTCACCGATCACCCGCAGCGGGTGCACACCCGGGACCACCTGGTCTCCGCGGTCTGGGGCTACGGCCACGTCGGGGACGGGCGGACGGTCGACGTGCACGTCGCCAGGCTGCGCCGCAAGCTCGGACCGGCCTACCGGGACACCATCGTGACGGTCCGCCGGGTCGGCTACAAGTACACCCCGGCCACGGTCTGAGGGCCGGTCTGAGGGCTGGTCTGACAGCCGGTCCGAAGACGGATCCGACGTTCGGCCTGACGTTCGGCCTGAAGGCCGGTCGCCGACGGTCGGTCGAAGCGGCGGGCCACTCGTCCTGACGTGGACGGGCGGCCCGCTGCTCCGCCGTGTTCCGGTGGACCGTCAGGAGCGCTGGTCCGGCGGAAGCAGGAGGACGGCGAGGGCGTCGGCGCAGCTGCGGGCGTGGCCGAGGAACCGGTCCAGCCGGTCGTCGGTGAGGTGCGCGGGCGTCGAGCGGACCGCCAGGGCGAACCGGGCCTGCCCGGCGCCGTCCAGGACGGGTACGGCCACCGTCCGCACCCCGGCGGCCGACTCGCCGTCGTTGAGGGCGTACCCGGCCGCCCGGACTTTCGCCAACTCCTCCTCCAGGGCGGACGGTTCGGTGATCGTGCGGTCGGTGAACGGCGTCAGCGGGCCGAGTGTCGACGGTGCCGTCGCGCCCGGGCGGGGCCAGGCCAGCAGGACCTTGCCGAGCGCTGTGGAGTGCAGTGGGCGGCGCAGGCCCAGTCCGGTGTCCGGGCGGACCGAGCCTCCGACCAGGATCACCGCGTGCGCGCCGCTGCGGATCGCCAGATCGGCCGTCGCCTTGGTGCGCCGGGACAGCAGCTCAAGCTCGGGCCCGGCGAGGTGCAGCCCGCGCTGGTGGAAGGTGAGCTGGCCGAGTTCGGCGACGGCCGGACCGAGCCGGTAGCGCGCGGTCTGTTCGTCCTGCTCCAGGAATCCGGCGCTGACCAGCGTGCGGGCCAGCCGGTGCGCGGTGGAGACCGACAGGCCCATCCGGCGGGCCAGGTCCGAGGCGCTCAGGTCGGGGCCGTTGTCGTGGAAGCAGTGCAGCAGTCCGAGCGCGCGCTGGACGGCCTGCGCACCGGCCGGCGGACTCTGGACGGCGGTGGCGGCCTCGGCCATGGCACCTCGCGTTTCGGTTCGGGACTCCGGACGGGCGGCCGGAAGCGGTCTCAGCGTAGGGCAGCCGGTGCTGCGGGAATGTGTCGACGACGTTGCAATGGAATGGCTTTGATGAACAACTGATCCCACCATGTGGCAAAGGCTTGCCTCCGGCTCACCTGCCGTGGAACGCTCCTTGCATCGCGCCGGACGGCCACTCGGGCCTGGCGGCGATTGCCCCGACTCCACGGAAGGAGAAGCACCGTGACGTCCCACCGGTGTCTCCCCTCCCGTGCGTGTTGTCGCTGACCGAACGTCTTCCGCGCCGCCTGCCCCTTTCCTGCATCGTGGCGCACAACTCCCTTGCACACCAGGCCCAGTGGGCCGCCGTGCAGGTAATCGACACCCAGTTTCTCCGGCTGCCGTCGGAGCCCCCGTGGAGGACCGACTCCGTTGTCCAGTCGTACCCGGAACGCTTCCGTGCTTCCCGACACCCTCTGGTTCACCCGCTGTCCGGTGCCCACCGCGACCGGGATCGCCGCCGACCAGGGTTGGCTCGCCCGCGAGTTCGCCGCCGACGGCATCGCGGTCCGCTCGCTGCAGGACGCTCCGCCCGAAGTGGCCGCGGACCACCACTACACCCACGCGCTGACGGGCCTGTTCCGGGAGGGCGGCAACGTCCCGGCGCTGTGGGCCCGTTCGCGCGGTGAGGCGACCAGGCTGATCGGCCTCACCTGGATCGAGGAGCGCCAGGCGGTGCTGGTGCGGGCCGGTAGCGGCATCACCGAACCCGGGCAGCTGCGCGGGCTGCGGCTGGCGATCCCCCGTCATGACATCGGCATCGACTTCTGGCGGGCGATGGCGCTGGCCGGCTTCCGTGGCGCCCTCGGGCTCGCGGGCCTCACCCTGGCGGACGCCGAACCGGTGGACATTCCCGGCGCCCCGGACGGCGCGCAGTGGTCCGCCGAGCTGGCCGCGCTGCGGCGCGGCACGGTGGACGCGGTGTACGTGAAGGGGGCGCTCGCCGTCGAGGCGGCCCGCCGGATCGGCGCGGAGGTGGCCGTGGAACTGGACGCGGCGCCGGACCGCAGGGTCCGGGTCAACAACGGCACGCCTCGGCCGATCACCGTCCACCAGCGGCTGCTGGACGAGCGGCCCGAGCTGGTCGCCCGTTTCCTTGCCGTGCTGCTGGAGGCCGCCGACTGGGCGGCGGAGCACCCGGAGGAGGTGGTCCGGATCCTGCAGGCCGAGACCGGCGCCGGGGCCGAGGGCGTCGCCGGGGCCTACGCGCCGGGCAGCCACCGCACCCTGCACCTGGACCTGTCGGCGGAGCGGCTGGAGTTGCTGGCGATGCAGGAACGATTCCTCGGAGAGCAGGGCTTCCTCGCCGCGCCGGTGGACGTCCAGGCGTGGGCCGACCCGGAGCCGCTCCGTGCGGCCCGCGAGCTGCTGCGCGAGCGGCGTGCGCGCGCCGGTGCCGATGCTGAGGCGGTTGCCGGAGCCGGTGCCGGCGCTGTTCGAATCACGGACTTCGGATAACAGCCTTCAGCTAACAGATTTCGAAAGTTGTCAGCTGTCGGCTGTCATCTGTCACTCGTTTGGAGAGCCCGTGAAGACCCCCCGCCTCGCCCTCGCCGCGACCGCGCTGCTCGCCTCCACCGCCCTGGCCGCCTGCGGCTCGTCCGCCGACGGGGCCAAGGCCTCCGCCGGAGACGGGGCCGGCGGCAAGGCCGACGTGGTGCTCCGGCTGCCCGACCCCGGCAACAACGGCTTCCTCGCCCGCGGCAAGAAGGACGGCTCACTGGACCGGGCCCTGGCCGTCGTCCACGCCAAGGTCGCCTGGACCGGCAGCGCCGGCCCCTTCGCCCCCGCCGCCCAGGCCCTCTCCGCCGACCAACTGGACGTCGCCCAGGGCTCGATCACCTCGGCCGTCGCCGCGCTGGCCCAGAAGCCCGGCTTCAAGCTGTTCGCCCAGACCGCGCCCGACGGCGTCGGCGAGGGAATCCTGGTGAAGAACGACTCGCCCATCAAGTCCGTCCAGGACCTCGTCGGCCGGAAGGTCGCCGTCTCCCAGGGCGGCACCAGCGAGTACCTGCTGCTCAAGGCGCTGGCGAAGAACGGCGTCCCGGCCGACAAGGTGGAGCGGGTCTACCTGCGTGCCGACCAGACCTCCGGGGTCTTCAACTCCGGGCAGGTGGAAGCCTGGGCGACCTGGAACACCTTCTCGACGCCCGCCATCGCCAACGCCGGTGCGCACTTCCTGGTCAACGGCCAGGAGGTCGGCTCCGACAACTACGCCGTCTGGGCGGTGCGCAACGGCTTCGCCGACAAGCACCCCGAGGTGGTCAAGGCCTTCTACACCTACCTGCGGGACAACGGCGAGAAGGAGAAGGCCGACCCGGCCGGCTACCTCAACGTGTTCACCGATGCCGGCCCGACCGCCGTCACCCCCGCCGAGAAGGTCGTCGCAGTGAACGTCAGCAGGCAGGGCGCCCCGGCCGGCGCCATCTCCGACGCCGACATCGCCCGCTTCGGGACGGTCGCCCAGTTCTTCGCCGACCAGAACGTCACCAAGCAACTGGTGGACGTCAAGCCGTACCTGATCGACGTCAACAAGCTCGGGGACGGTGCCAAGTGATCGCCGCAAGCGCGGAGTTCGCGCCCGCCGACACCCGGGCGGCGCTGGACGCCGGTCTGGTCGCCCCGCAGAGCCGGCGGCGCCGGCCGCGCCCCCGCGCGCTCGCCGTGACCCTGCGGACCATCGGTCCGCTCGCCCTGATCGGCGGCTGGGCCATCGCCTCCGCCACCGGCGCACTCACCCAGGACGTGCTCGCCTCGCCCACTCAGGTCGCCCAGGCCGTCGGGGAGTTGTGGGGAAACGGCCAGTTGACCGACGCCCTGTCCGTCTCCCTCACCCGCGCCGGGCTCGGTCTGTTCCTCGGTGCGACCGCCGGACTGGTGCTCGGCGTGGTCACCGGATTCACCCGCCTCGGCGAGGAGTTGCTCGACTCCGCGATCCAGGTCCTGCGCACCGTACCGTTCCTGGCCCTCGTCCCACTGTTCATGGTGTGGTTCGGCATCACCGAGACCGCGAAGGTCGCCCTGATCGGGGTCGCCACCAGCTTCCCGATGTACGTGTCCGCCTCCGGCGGGGTCCGCAGTACCGACCGCAAGCTGGTCGAGGCGATGCGCAGCTTCGGCCTCGGCCGCTGGGCGATCGTGCGTACGGTCGTACTGCCCGGCGCGCTGCCCTCGCTGCTGTCCGGACTGCGCCTGTCGATGACGCTCAGCGTGATCGCCCTGATCGCCGCCGAGGAGATCAACTCGACCGAGGGCATCGGGTACTTGATGGCCCAGGCGCAGAACTACTCGCGTACCGACGTCCTCGCCGTCTGCATCCTGATCTACGGGCTGCTCGGCCTCGGCGCCGACGGCATCGTCCGAGTCCTGGAGCGCGTGCTGATGCCGTGGCGCCAGGCCGTCCCGGGAGCGGCCCGATGACCGCCGACACATCCACCACCGCCACGCTCTCCCCCTCTTCGCTCCCTTCCCCCTCGGTGTCCGAGGAGGCGGTGCCGGCCGTCCATCTGCGCGGTCTGCGCCGGGTGTTCGGCACCCGGGCCGTGCTCGACGGGGTCGACCTCTCCATCGCCCGCGGGGAGTTCGTCGCCCTGCTGGGCGCCAGCGGGACCGGCAAGACCACGCTGCTGCGGATCCTCGGGGCGCTCGACCGGGCGGACGAGGGCACCGTGCTCGTCCCGCCGGTCCGTACCGTGGTGTTCCAGGAGCCCCGGCTGATGCCGTCCAAGCGGGTGCTGGCCAACGTCACGGTCGGCCTGCCGCGGGGCGCCGCGACCCGGGAGACCGGGCTGAAGGCGCTCGCCGAGGTCGGCCTGGAGCGGCACGCCGAGGCCTGGCCGGCCACCCTCTCGGGCGGCGAGGCGCAGCGCGTGGCGCTCGCCCGGGCGCTCGTTCGGGAGCCGCAACTCCTTCTGCTCGACGAACCGTTCGCCGCGCTGGACGCACTCACCCGGCTGCGCATGCAGGACCTCGTCGGCGACCTGGTGCGCCGCCACCGCCCGGCGGTGCTGCTGGTCACCCACGACGTGGACGAGGCCGTACGGCTCGCCGACCGGGTCGTGGTGCTGCGCGAGGGCCTGTTCGCGCGGGACGAAGCCGTCACCGTCCAGCGCCCGCGCGACCCGGCGGATCCTGCCTTCGCCGACTTGCGGCGCCGCCTGCTCACCGACCTCGGCGTCCACTGACGTCCGTGATCCCCCCTGAATGCCCCGGCATTTCCCTGATTCCCCTGACTCCCGACAAACCAAGCCCGCACCACCGGAGTTGACCAGATGACCGTCACCCTCGGCGTCCACGCCAGCAACCCCTCGCTCTACTACCTCGCCCGACTCCCGTACCTGGACGAGGAACTGGCCCCGCTCGGCGAGACCGGCGCCTTCCACCACTACGCGGACGGCACCCGCACCGGCCCGCTGCTCGCCGAGGGTGTCATCGACTTCGGCGGCACCGGCTCCACCCCGCCGATCACCGCCCAGGCGGCCGGTCACGACCTGGTCTACGCGGTGGTCTCGGCACCCCGCCCGGACCACGGCGCCCTGCTGGTGTCGGACTCCGGCCCGGTGCGGACGGTCGCGGACCTCAAGGGCACCACCGTCGTCCTCGCCGTGGGCTCCTGGCAGACCCACCTGCTCGCCAAGGCCCTGCACGCACAGGGGCTTTCGTACGGCGAGGACGTCACCCCGGCGCGCCCGGCGGCCGGTGAGGACCAGGCCCGGAGGCTGCGCGACGGCGAGATCGCAGGCTGGATCGCCCAGGGCGCCGAACTCGCCGCCGCCCGCCGCAGCGGGGAGTTCCGGGAGCTGATCCGCACCGGCGACGTCATCGCCGACCGCTCGGTGTTCTTCACCCGCCGGGACTTCGCGACCGAGCGCCCCGAGGTGGTTGCCGCGATCGTGACCGCACTGCGCCGGGCGGATGCCTGGGCGGCCGCCAACCCGGCCGAGGCCGCCGCGATCGCCGCCGAGGAGCTGGGCGGCACGGCCGCCGACTGGCAGTCCGCGCTGGGTGCACTGCCCTGGCAGCTGGAGCCCGCCACCGCCGGGTTCGTCGCCGAGCAGCAGGAGGCCGCGAACATCTTCCACGGTGTGGGCTTCATCGACCGGGCGCTGACCGTCTCCGACGCCCACCTCCCCGCGCTGGAGGCCCCGGTGGCCGCCGCGCTCGCGAAGGCGGTCTGACCCGTGGCCTCCGAAGTCCTCTGGTACATCGTCCCGCGCGAGGGGCACTACCCCTGGGAACCGGCCGGTCGCCGCCCGGTGGACCTCCGTTACCTCCAGCAACTGGCCGGCACTGTCGAGCGGTTGGGCTATACCGGCGCCCTGCTCGCGACCGACCTGTACGACGTCTGGACGCTCGGCAGCGCGCTCGCGGCCGCCACCACCCCGGCCTTCAAACCGCTGCTGGCCGTCCACCCGGGGCTGGTCTCGCCCACCCTGCTGGCCAAGATGGCGCTCAGCTTCGACCACCTGCACGGCGGCCGGCTGCGCTTCAACGTGGTCAACGGATCGACCGCGCAGCTGCGCGAGTACGGCCTGGATGTCGAGCACGACGACCGCTACCGGCTCAGCGGCGAGTACTGGTCGATCGTGAAGCGCCTGACGGCGGGCGAAGTCTTCGACCACAAGGGCGAGTTCTACGAGCTGAAGAACGCCGGTGCGAGTCTGCGCGACCTCCCCCCGGTGCAGCCCGGCGGCATCCCGCTCTGGTTCGGCGGCAGCTCGGCGGTCGGCATCGAGATGGCGGCCCAGCACGTGGACGTCTACCTGACCTGGGGTGAGCCGCCGCACCTGCTCAAGGAGAAGCTGGACCTGGTCCGTGAGCGCGCCGCCGCCCACGGGCGGAGCCTGCGGATCGGGCTGCGGCTGCACCTGATCGTCCGGGACACCGAGGACGAGGCCTGGGCGGCCGCCGACCGACTGCTGGACGTCACCAGCGAGGCGACCTACGCGCGCCGGCTGGGCGAGACGAAGGGGGAGGACGGGGTCGGCTGGCAGCGGCAGTTCCGCCAGCACGGCGGCAGGGTGCCGGCGCGGGCCCGGGAGCTGGAGGTCCACCCCAACCTCTGGCCGGGGATGAGCCTGTTCCGTCCCGGCCCGGGGACGGCGGTGGTCGGCTCGACGGCCCAGGTGGTCGAGCGCCTGCAGGAGTTCGAGGCGCTGGGCGTCGACACCTTCATCCTCTCGGGCAACCCGCTGCTGGAGGAGGCCCACCGGGTTGCAGAAACGGTTCTGCCTGCCCTGGGTGTCAAGCGACCCTGACGGGCCGGCGGGCGGGGCGGTGTCCGGTGTCCGGCCGCCGCCGGTCGGCGGATGGGCGGGCTGACAGCTGACAAGCAACGGATAACAGGTAACAGCTGACAGATTTCGAAATCTGTCAGCTGTCATCTGTGATCCGTCATCCGTCGGCTGTCATCCGTCAGCCGTCAACCCGCCGGCTGCCGCCTCGCCCCTCAGCGGCTCAGCCGGTCGATCTCCGCCAGCTCCTCCGCCGTCAGCGGCCCTCCCGCCAGCGCGTCGAGGTTCTGGTCCAGCTGGGCCACGCTGCTCGCGCCGATGATCACCGAGACCACCCGCGGATCCCGCAGCACCCAGCACAGCGCCAGCTGTGCCAGCGTCTGCCCGCGTCCCTCGGCGACCTTGGCCAGCGCCCGCAGCTGCTCCAACTTCGGCCCGGTCAGGGCCTCCTCGGTGAGGAACTTCCCGACCGACATCCGCGAGCCCGCCGGCACCTCTCCGGACAGGTAGCGGTCGGTCAGCAGCCCCTGGGCCAGCGGCGAGTAGGCGATCAGGCTGGTCCGGGTGTCGCCCACCGCGTCCAGCACGCCGCCGTCCTCCACGTACCGGTTGAGGATCGAGTACGCCGACTGGTTCAGCAGCACCGGCGTCCCCAGCTCGCGCAGGATCGCCACCGCCTCCCGGTGCTGCTCCGCCGGGTAGTTGGAGATCGCCGCGTACAGCGCCTTGCCCGAGCGCACCGCGCTGTCCAGCGCCCCCATCGTCTCCTCGATCGGGGTGTCCGGGTCGTACCGGTGCGAGTAGAAGACGTCCACGTAGTCCAGCCCCATCCGGTCCAGCGACTGGTCGAGGCTGGCCAGCAGGTACTTGCGGCTGCCGCCGTTGCCGTACGGGCCGGGCCACATGTCCCAGCCGGCCTTGGTGGCGATGAACAGCTCGTCCCGGTACGGCCGGAAGTCCTGGGCGAACAGGTAGCCGAAGTTGCGCTCGGCACTGCCGTACGGCGGGCCGTAGTTGTTCGCCAGGTCGAAGTGGGTGACGCCCCGGTCGAAGGCCCGGCGCAGCACCGCCCGCTGCACCTCCAGCGGTTGGGCGTCACCGAAGTTGTGCCAGAGCCCGAGCGAGACGGCGGGCAGCTGGACGCCGCTGCGGCCGGCTTTCCGATAGGTCATCGAGTCATAGCGGTCATCCGCGGCGAGGTAGCTCATGCCGGACATCTTGCCACCCGGCCACGGCGGCTCAACCCCTTGCCCCCGCTTGCGGCCGGTGCCTATCCTCACGGAGGATCGTGTGTGTGCGAGGCGCGGGGGAGGCGAAATGGCAGTCCGGACCGTGACCGTCGTCGCAGCCCGCTGTTGTCGCCGCCGCAGCACCGACCGCTGACACCACCCGCGCGACCTGCCGCCCGAGCGGCCCGCCGCCCGCCCCGTCGGCCATGTCCGCCGGTGCCGCCCGTGAGAGCGCAGCGCCGGTTCACTGCCCCGGTTCTCCGCGCTCCGCGCGGCTCACCGAGCCCCGGGACTCCACCCGGCCCCTGCCGATCGTGTTCCGGGAGTACTCCGAGCCCCTCCCGAGCACCCAAGGAGTCCGCCGTGCGGTTCACCGTCTCGTCCCTCGTGGCCAACGCCCCGGACCCGGTCACCGGCGTCCGGCGCACCCCGCAGCAGAAGCTGCACAGCGTCATCGACCAGGCGCTCCTCGCCGAGCAACTCGGCTACGACGGCTTCGGCGTGGGGGAGCGGCACGGTGAGCCGTTCCTCTCCCCGGCGCCGCCCCTGCTGCTCGGCGCCATCGCCGCCCGCACCTCCGCCATCCGGCTGTTCACCACGGTGACGGTGCTCAGCGTCCTCGACCCGGTCCGGGTCGCCGAGGACTATGCGATGCTCGACCAACTCTCGGGCGGTCGCCTGGAGTTGATTGTCGGCAAGGGCAACGACCCGCGCCACTTCGGGCTGTTCGGCCTCTCCGAGGAGCGACAGTGGGAGGCGCTCGCCGAGAACTACGGCCTGCTGCGCAGGCTCTGGCGCGAGGAGAAGGTGACCTGGGAGGGCTCGACCCGCCCGCCGCTGAAGGACGCCACCGTCTGGCCCCGCCCGCTCCAGGACCCGATCCCGGTGTGGCACGGAAGCGCGACCAGCACGCAGTCCACCGACCTCGCCGCCCGCCACGGCGACCCGCTCTTCTCCGCCAACTCCTTCCACCCGCTGGAGAAGTACCGGGCGCTGGTCGAGCACTACCGTGAGCGCTGGGAGCACTACGGGCACGACCCGGAGCAGGCCCGGGTGGGCGCGAGCTTCGGTGGACTGTACGTCGCCAAGCGTTCGCAGGACGCCGTCGAGGGCTTCCGCCCGTACTGGAACGCGCTGTTCGACTCGGCCGCCGGCCGGCACAACAACTCGCCGTTCCGGTCCTTGGACGACGCGCTGGAGCGCGGTTCGGCGCTGGTCGGCAGTCCGCAGCAGGTGATCGAGAAGATCCACCGGTACCACGAGGCCTTCGGCAACGAGGTGGTCGGCATCGGGGTGGACACGCTCACCGAAGGGGCCCAGCGCGAGCAACTGGAGCTGTTCGCGAGCGAGGTGGCCCCGGAGATCCGCCGCGCGCTGCCGTAGCCGCCCGGGTCCGCCGCCCGCCCGCGCAGTGCGCCGCGCACCCCCTACGCGGCGTGACGTCGGCCACCCTCCGTGACGTGACGCGCGCCACCAGGCGCGCCGGAATGCCGTTCGGCGGTGCGGGGGATGACGAACGGTCGAGGGGCCGTGGCCGCCGGGGGGCGGCGCACGGCCCTCGATCGTTCCGGCCGGCGGGGTCCTCCGAGAGCTCGGGCGGAGTCCGCGCTGGCCTTCTGTACCTACTGGTATGTACAGTGATCCGCATGAGCACCCAGGACCGCCTCATCGAGAGCACCCAGGCCCTCCTCTGGGAGCGCGGCTACGTCGGCACCAGCCCCAAGGCCATCCAGCAGCGCTCCGGGGTCGGCCAGGGCAGCATGTACCACCACTTCACCGGCAAGCCCGACCTCGCGGCCGCCGCCCTGCGCCGCAGCGCCGAGCAGATGCGGGGCGTCGCCGAGGCCGACCTCGCCGCCCCCGGCACCGCCTACGACCGGATCGCCGCCTACCTGCACCGCGACCGCGACGTCCTGCGCGGCTGCCGGATCGGCCGGATGGCCCAGGACCCGGACGTGGTCTCCGACCCGCACCTGCGCGCACCCGTCGAGGAGACCTTCGACTGGCTGCGCGGCCGCATCGCCGGACTGGTCGCCGAAGGCCAGGCGGGCGGCGAGTTCGCCCCCGGCCTGGACCCGGCCGACACCGCCGCCGCCGTGGTCGCCGTCGTCCAGGGCGGCTATGTCCTGGCCCGCGCCGCCGACAGCGCCGAGCCGTTCGACCGGGCCGTTCGCGGCGCCCTCGGCCTGCTCGCGACACACCGCACGGCCTGACCCGCGTCGCCGAACCCCAGGCACCCGCCGGACCCGAAGCCCCGCCGAACCTGAAGCCTCGCCGGACCCCTGCACCTGCCGGACCCGTCGAACCCGAGGAGCCCGCCGTGCACGCCATGCAGTACGAGATCACCCTCCCCGCCGACTACGACATGGGCGTCATCCGCAAGCGGGTCGCCGACAAGGGCCACCTGCTCGACGCGTACCCGGGCCTCGGCCTCAAGGCCTACCTGGTCCGCGAGCGCGGCCGGCACGGCTCGCCCGTCAACCAGTACGCGCCGTTCTACCTCTGGCGCACCGCCGAGGGCATGAACGGCTTCCTCTGGGGGCCGGGTTTCCGAGGCCTGAGCGCCGACTTCGGTCGCCCCGCCGTCCGGCACTGGCTCGGCGCGGGCCTGGCCCACGGAGCGTCGGCAGCGTCGGCACCCGCGGGGGAAACGGCCGGGCCGCCGACCACCGCCACCCGCGAGACCGTACGGCTGCCGGAAGCCGCCGACCCGGCCGAGGCCGTCGAGCGGGCGCTTGCCGACCTGCCCGCGCGCCCGGCCCTGCACACCGCCGCCGTGGCCGTCGACCCGAGCCGCTGGGAACTGCTCCGCTTCGCCCTTTGGCACGGTCCGGCCCCCGAGGACGCGCCAGGCGTCCGGTACGAGGTGCTGCACCTGTCCCGCCCCGAACTCGACCGGCTGCCGGCCGGCCGCCACTGGTGAAAGGACCCACCGCCCCGATGTCCCCCGCGACCGCTCCCGCCGGCACCGAACTCACCCGGGCCGCGCTCGATCGCGCGGCCGGCTACGCGTTGCTCGCCGACCTCGCCGGCCCGGGCGCCTCCACCACCCTCGGCGGCCTGGACGCCCTTGCCCCCGGCTTCCCCGACTGGATCGTCACCAGTCTCTTCGGCGGCACCTACCAGCGCGCCGGCCTCGCCCTGCGCGACCGTCAGATCGCCAACCTGGCCGCCCTCACCGCCCTCGGCGGCGTCGAGCCGCAGCTCGCCGACCACGTCCGCTACAGCCGACGGATCGGTCTGACGGAGGCGGAGATCACCGAGGTCATCGTCCACCTCGCCCCGTACGTCGGCCTCCCCAAGGCGCTGGCCGGCCTGCGCGTCGCCACCGCCACCTTCGCCGAGGCCACCGAGAGCGTCACCGGGAGCACCGCCGAGAGCGCCACCGGCCCGGCCGCACCCGTCGAGACCGCACCCGTCGTGACCACACCCGTCGAGACCCCCGTCGACACCGCCACCCAGGTCGCCGGCGAGGAGGCCAGGGCATGAGCCGTACCGTCCGCACCGTCCTCGGCGACGTGGCCCCCGCCGACCTCGGCATCACCGACTCCCACGACCACCTCTTCATCCGCAGCCCGCTGCTCCCCGGCCAGGAACTGGACGACCCGGGCGCCGCCGAGGACGTGCTGCGCGCCTACGCCACCGCCGGTGGCCGCACCCTCGTCCAGTGGACCCCGCTCGGCCTGGGCCGGGGTGCGGACTCCCTCGCCGCGCTCTCCCGCGCGACCGGCGTGCACATCGTCGCCGCCACCGGCGCGCACCAGGCGATCCACTACGCGCCGGGCTTCTTCCCCGGACCCCCCGAACACCCCGACCCCGGTCTTCAGGCGGGCGAGAGCCCTGGCCCGTACGCCGACCTCGCGGAACGTTTCGTCGCCGAGCTCACCACCGGCCTGCCCGGCGCGCCCGAGGGAGTCCGGGCCGGGTTGATCAAGATCGCGGGCGACGCGGGGCCCACCACCCGGCACACCCGGTGGACGATGGCCGCTGCCGCCGAAGCCCACCACGCCACCGGCGCCCCGATCGCCGTCCACCTCGAAGCCGGCGGCGCTCCGCACCGGGTCCTGCACGGGCTGCACGACCGGCACGGCGTGCGGCCCGACCGGATCATCCTCGGCCACCTCACCCGGCTCCCCGACCGCGCGCTGCACCGCGCCCTGGCCGCCGAGGGGGTCCACCTCGCCCTGGACAGCCCTTCCCGGGCCGGCCATCCCGCCGACCACCAGGCCTTCGACGTGATCGCCGACCTGGTCGAGGCGGGTCACGCCACCCAGCTGCTGCTCGGCGCCGACACCACTACCCGGACCGCCCGCGCGGCCGGCGGCCCGGTCCGCCTGCTCACCGACCTCGCCCCGCGCCTCGCCCGCAGCTACGGCCCCGAACTGCCCGAGCTGCTCCTCACCACCAACCCGGCCGCCGCCTTCGCTGCCGACTGGCGCACGCCGTAGGGCTCCGCCGGCCCGGGTACCTCGCCGGACGGGACGTCCCGAACGGTCGGAGTCGAGGGTGGGACGCGCCACAGGCGGGGGAAGGGCCTGACGCCCGCCGGGCGTGCCCTCTACCGTCCCGTCCATGGTGACGCTGACGCTCCGAACCCTCACGACCGCCGACTGGCCGCTCTGGCGGGACCTCCGCCTCGCCGCCCTGACCGATGCGCCGGACGCCTTCAAGGCCGGCCTCGCCGACTGGCACCAGGGCGGCGAGGACCGCTGGCGCGACCGGCTCCACCTCCCGGACGCCCACCACGTCGTGGCCTTCCTGGCCGGCGGCCCGGTCGGTCTGGCCGGTGGTCTCCCCGGATCGCCGGACGGCGTACGGGAGTTGCGCTCGCTCTGGGTCGCCCCGCAGGCACGCGGCCGGGGCGTCGCGGACCGGCTCATCGAGGAGGTGGAGCGCTGGGCCCGGGCCACCGGTGGCACCACGCTGCGCCTCGCCGTGCTCCCCGGCAACCAGGCGGCGTTCGCCCTCTACCGTCGCCACGGCTTCGTCCCGCTCGCGGAGCCCGGTGACCTGTTCACCGACGGGGCCACCCGGGAGCTCGTCCTGGTGAAGCCCCTGCGATGACGGCCGCCGTACCCGGCTCGGAAGCGGGGCAGCGGCCGGCCCCGGCGTCCCCGTGGCGGCGGCGCCGGGAGAACACGGAGGCGGGGCCTGTGCCGTACGGGGGG
>NZ_JBHVFE010000088.1:0-24010 GCF_042801945.1 Kitasatospora sp. NPDC057542 | reverse complement strand
GCCTGGACAAGTCACCCGAGCTGATCATCACGCTGCTGGCGATCTGGCGGGCCGGCGCCGCCTACCTGCCGCTCGACCCCGGACACCCGGCCGACCGGCTCGCCCACCAGGTGGCGGACGCCGGAGCGGCGCTGGTGGTGGTCGACCAGCGGCGCCCGCGCGGGGCCGGACTACCCGCCGAGCCGGTCACCCTGGAGGAGCTGGACCGGCCCTCCCGGGCCGCCGTTCCACTGCCCGCCGCCGACCCGGACCGGGCCGCCTACCTGATCCACACCTCGGGCTCCACCGGCCGCCCGAAGGGGGTCCGGGTCGACCACCGCAACCTGGCCGCCGTCACCGCCGGCTGGCGCGCCGAGTACCGGCTGGACACCGAGGTGCGGGTGCACCTCCAGATGGCCGGCACCGCCTTCGACGTCTTCTCCGGCGACCTCGCCCGGGCGCTCAGCACCGGAGGCACCCTCGTCCTGGTCGACCGAGAGCTGCTCTTCGACACCGCCCGGCTGTACCGGGTGATGCGCGAGGAGGCCGTGGACGGCGGCGAGTTCGTGCCCGCCGTGGCCCGCGCGCTGCTGGCCCACTGCGAGCGCGAGGGCCTGACGCTGGACTTCCTGCGGCTGCTGATCGTCGGCTCCGACTCCTGGAAGGCCGCCGAGCACCAGCGGGTGCGCGCCCTGTGCGGCCCGCGGACCCGGCTGGTCAACTCCTACGGGCTGACCGAGGCCAGCGTCGACAGCACCTACTACGAGGGCCCGGCCGACGAGCTGGAACCCGGCCGGATGGTGCCGATCGGCCGGCCGTTCCCGAACAGCGCCGTGTACGTCCTCGACCCCTACGGCGAGCCCGTCCCGGTGGGCGTGCCCGGCGAGCTGTGGATCGGCGGCGCGGGCGTCGCGGCCGGCTACCCCAACGACCCGGAGCAGACCGTTCGGCGCTTCGTCACCCTGGACCTCGACGGAACGCCCGTGCGGCTCTACCGCACCGGCGACCTCGGTCACTGGGACACCGCCGGCACCGTGCACCTGCTCGGCCGGATCGACAACCAGGTCAAGATCCGCGGCCACCGGATCGAGCCGGGCGAGATCGAGGCCCACCTCACCGCCCGTCCGGAACTCGCCCAGGCCTGCGTCGCGGTCCGCCAGAACGCCCGGGGCGAGGCCGTCCTCGCCGCCTACGTGGTGCCCGCCGAGGGCACCGTGCTGGACCGCCGCGAACTGCGCCGCCACCTCGCCGAGCACCTGCCCACCGTGATGATCCCCTCCTACCTCGCCGAACTGCCCGCCCTTCCGCTCACCCCGAACGGCAAGGTGGACCTCGCCGCTCTGCCCGAGCCGAAGGCCGACACCGAAGGCGCCCAGCACGAACCACCCGTCACGCTCTACGAGACGAGGGTTGCCGAGCACTGGCGGAACCTGCTCGGCCTGGACGAAGTCGGCCTCCAGCACGACTTCTTCGAACTCGGCGGCAGCTCGATCCGGCTCATCGAGCTGATCCACCACCTCCAGAGCGAGTTCAACATCAGCATCCCGGTCGGCCTGCTGTTCAAGGTCACCACCCTGCACGGCATGGCCCGTACCGTCGAGCAGATCATCACCGGTGAGGTGGCCGGCGGCCAGGCCTACCTCTGGTTCAACGCCGAGGCGCCCGAGGACCGTACGGTCTTCTGCTTCCCGCCGGCCGGTGGCCACGGGCTGGTCTACCGGCAGCTCGCCGCGCACCTGCCGGAGCACCGGATCGCCTCCTTCAACTACCTGACCGGCGACGACAAGACCGACCGCTACGCGGACCTGGTCGAGGAACTGCACGCCGCCGGGCCCTACGTCCTGCTCGGCTACTCGCTCGGCGGCAACCTCGCCTTCGAGGTGGCCAAGGAGCTGGAACGGCGCGGGCGCACGGTCGGCTCGGTGCTGCTGGTGGACGCCTACCGGGTCACCGACGCCTTCGACCTCGGCGAGGAGCACCTGGCCGTCTTCGAGCGCGAACTCCACGAGCACCTGCACCGCCACACGGGCTCGCGGATCGTCGCCCAGCGGACCCTCGAACAGGCCCGGGACTACCTGGAGTTCAGCAGCCGGACGCCCAACAGCGGCACGGTGAGGGCCCAGGTGGACGTGGTCTGCGAGCGCGACCGGCTCTCCGTGCACGTGGGTGGAGAGCCGGGCTCCTGGCACGGCTCCTCCACCACGGGCACCGCGGTGTACGTCGGGCACGGCGCCCACGCGGAGATGCTCGACGGGGACTTCGCGGCCCGCAACGCCGAACTGGCGGGCGCCATCCTGGCCGGAGGCGCCGCCGATGGCCGCGGCTGACCGCGGACCGGACTGGTCCACGAGGGAGCGGGCCCCCGGCGGCCCGCCCCGGGTCATCGTGATCGGGGCCGGCCTGGCCGGGCTCGCCACCGGCTGCTACGCGCAGATGAGCGGCCTGGAGACCCGGATCTTCGAGAAGCACGTGCTGCCCGGCGGCTGCTGCACCGCGTGGTCCCGGCACGGCTACCTGTTCGACTACTGCATCGACTGGCTGATCGGCACTGCCGAGGGCACCGGAGCGCACCAGGTCTGGAGCGAACTCGGCGCCCTGGACGGCAAGTCGGTGACCCGCTTCGACACCTTCAACCGGGTGGTCGACGAACACGGCCGGGCCGTCACCTTCTTCGGCGACCCGGACCGTCTGGAGGCCCACCTGCTGGCCCTCGCGCCCGGCGACGCCAAGCCGATCCGGGACTTCTGCCGGGACCTGCGCCGCTTCGCCGCGATCGAACTGCCCTGGGACCTCACCCCGCCGCCGCTGCGCACCGCGGCGGAACGGCTGCGCACCCTGCGCACCGTCCTGCCCGCGTTCCGGCTGTTCTGGCGCACCGCGACCACCCCGATGAGCGGCTTCGCCGAGCGCTTCCAGGACCCGCTGCTGCGGCGGGCCTTCCCCAACATGTTCCTCCAGGAGCCCGCGGGCTTCCCCCTGCTGCCGTACCTGTACACCCTGGCGGCCGCGCACAACGGCAACGCCGGCTTCCCGCAGGGCGGTTCGCTCGGGCTGGCCCGATCGGTGGAGGAGCGCTACACCTCGCTCGGCGGGGTGATCGGCTACCGCTGCCGGGTGGAGCGCATCCTGGTCGAGGACGGGCACGCGATCGGGGTGGAACTCCGGGACGGATCACGGCACTTCGCCGACCACGTGGTGGCCGCCTGCGACGGTCCGACGGTGCTCGACCGGCTGCTGGAGGGCCGCTACTCCAGCCCCACCACCGAGCGCCTGTACGGCGAACTCCTCGACAAACCCGGCAACCTGTACCCGTCCGTGGTCTCCGCCTTCGTCGGCATCGACGGCCCGCTGCCCGAGGGCGAGCCGCACAGCACCACCTACCTGCTGTCGCCCGAGGACGGCGAGCGGCTGCCCGGCTCGCTCCAGCGCAGCCTGGTGGTGCAGCTGCGCTCGTCCTACGCGGACGGGTTCGCGCCGCCGGGCAAGTCGGTGCTGCACTGCACCTACTTCAGCGACTACCGCTCCTGGAAGGACCTGCGGTCCGGCGACCGCCGGGCCTACCGGGCCCGCAAGCAGGAAGTCGCCGCGTTCGTCCGGGAGTTCCTGGAACGGACCTACCCCGGACTCGGCCGGCGGATCGAACTCGTGGACGTGGCCTCGCCGGTGACCACCGAGCGGTTCACCGGCAACACCTACGGCAGCATCCTGGCCTGGCAGGCCTTCTCCGAGGCCGAGGACGCCGCCAACCGGCTGGTCAACCGGGACCGGATGCGGCTGCCCGGGCTGAGCGGCTTCTCCATGGCGGGGCAGTGGACCGCGCTCGGCGGGCTGATCCGGGCCGCCACCAGCGGACGGTTCGCCGCGCAGTACCTCTGCCGGGAGCTCGGCCGGCCGTTCCGGGCCTGGCCCAGCGACAACCGCGAACCCTGGCACACGGGCAAGTGGGGCCGCCTGCCGCAACTCGACCGGGCCACCGTCGGACTGCCGGAAGTGGGAGTGGCGGAGTGAGCGGGACGACCACCAGCAGCAGGCAGAGCATGGTCATCATCGGCGGAGGGCTCGGCGGCCTGTCCACCGGTTGCTTCGCCCGGATGAACGGCTACCGCACCCGGATCCTGGAGATGCACGAGATCCCCGGAGGCTGCTGTACCGGCTGGGACCGAGGCGAGTTCACCTTCGACTGCTGCATCAGCTGGCTGCTGGGCAGCGGGCCGGGCAACGAGATGCACCAGATCTGGCTCGAACTCGGTGCGCTGCAGGGCAAGCGGATGCGCAACTTCGACGTCTTCAACGTGGTGCGCACCCGGGACGGCCGGGCGGTCTACTTCTATTCCGACCCGGACCGGCTGGAGGCCCACCTGCTGGAGCTCGCCCCGGAGGACGCCCGGCAGATCCGGCAGTTCTGCGGTGGTCTGCGCAAGTTCCGTCTGGCACTGGCCCGTTACCCCTTCCTCAAGCCGGTCGGACTGATGGGAAGGTGGGAGCGGATGCGGATGCTCGCCTCCTTCCTGCCGTACTTCAACGTGATCCGCCGCTCGATCACGGTGCTGATGAGCGACTACTCGGCACGGTTCAGGAGCCCGCTGCTGCGCGAGGCGTTCAACTTCGTCCTGTACGAGAAGCACCCCAACTTCCCGGTCCTGCCGACGTACTTCCAGCTCGCCTCGCACGCCGGACAGTCGGCCGGGGTGCCGGAGGGCGGCTCGCTGGGGCTGGCCCGGTCGATCGAGCAGCGCTACCTGCGGCTGGGCGGCGAGATCACGTACAACACCAAGGTGACCGAGATCCTGGTCGAGAACGACCGGGCGGTGGGGGTGCGGCTGAGCGACGGCCAGGAGGTGCGGGCCGACATCGTGGTGGCCGCCTGCGACGGCCGGACCACCATGATGGACCTGCTCAAGGGCCGCTACCTGAGCGACACCTACCGCCGGCTGTACACCCAGACCATCACCGAGCCGGGCATGGTGTTCCCCGGCTACGTGACCGTCTTCCTCGGCCTGCGCCGGCCCTTCCCGGCCGGTGATCCGTGCACCACCTACCTTCTGGAGGACGAGGTCGCCGAGCGGCTCACCGGCATCCGGCACCCGAGCATCAACGTCCAGTTCCGCAGCCGCCACTACCCGGAGCTGTCGCCCGCCGACACCACCGTGGTGTACGCCAGCTACTTCTGCGACATCGAGCCCTGGCGGGAGCTGAGCACCGGGCCGGAGCAGGAGCCCAGGGTGCGGCGTGGCGAGGAACTGCACACCCTGCCGGTCGGCCGGGGGCGGGAGTACCAGCGGGCGAAGCGCCGGGTGCGCGACACCATCGTCGACTTCCTGGACGGCCACCACCCCGGGCTCAGGGCGGCGGTGGCCGTCAAGGACGTCTCCACTCCGCTCACCCAGGTCCGTTACACCGGCAACTACAACGGCACGGTGCTGGGCTGGCAGCCCTTCGTGGAGAGCGGCGAGACCCTGGAGGAGGAGATCAAGCGCAACGGCCCGGGGCTGCCCGGCCTGGCGAACTTCTACCTCTCCGGGGTCTGGGCGACCACCGGTGGGCTGATCCGGGCGGCGGCGGCCGGCCGACACGTCGTCCAGTTTATCTGCCGGGACGACGGCAGGCCCTTCACTGCCGAGGTGGACGACAGCGCGCCGCTTCCCACCCTGCTCATCGAACCGGTCGGCCCCGCCGGCCGGCAGTTTGGAGTCACCTCGTGAGGATCGAGAAGTGGGTCGTCCAGGAGCACGCGGACGGCGTGCCGGACGTGGAACGGATGTACCGGAAGGTCGTGGAGGAGCTGGACGTCCGGCTCGCCGCGGACGAGATGCTGCTGCGCACCCGGTACGTCTCGGTCGACCCGTACCTCCAGGGCATCGCGCTGGACACCCCGATCGGCGACCACATGGGCGCGGACGCGATCATGGAGGTGATGGAGGCCGGGCCGGACGCGCGCTTCGCGGTCGGCGACCTGGTGCAGGGCTTCGCCGGCTGGCGCAGCCACCTGGTCAGCAACGGTGCGCCCAGGCTCTGGCAGACCGGGACCTTCCCGATGGTCTTCCCGGCCTTCCGCCGGCTGGACCCCGCCGACTACGACGAGGCCCTGCCGCTCTCCACCGCGCTCGGCATCCTGGGCGGGCCCGGGATGACGGCCTGGGGGACGGTCGAGAAGTTCCTGGACGTCCGCCCCGGTTCGACGGTGCTGGTCAGCGGAGCCTCCGGAGCGGTCGGCTCGCTGGTCGGGCAGCTGGCCAAGCACCGGGGCGCACGGGTGATCGGCACCACGGCGGCGCCGGAGAAGGCGGCGTGGCTGTGGGAGCTGGGCTTCGACGGGGTGCTGCTGTACCGCGACGGCGACGCGCCGGATCGGCTGGAGAAGGAGCTGGCCGAGCTGGCGCCGGAGGGCATCGACCGCTACTTCGACAGCCTCGGCGGGGTGCTGACCGACGTGGTCTTCGGCATGCTCGCGGTCGAGAGCCGGGTGGCCGTCTGCTGGCAGTGGGCGAGCCAGGTCGGCGGGGACTGGGTGGGGCCGCGGCTGCTGCCCTTGATCATGTTCCCGCGCACCACGATCCGCGGCGTCTTCTCGCTGGAGTGGTTCACCGAGGAGAACTGGGCCGCGCTGCGGCGGGACGTCGGGGCCCTGGTCCGCGGCGGGGAGCTGACGTACCGGCAGAGCGTGCACCAGGGGTTCGACAGCATCCCGGCGGCCTACCGCGCCCTCTACCTGGACCGTGCGGCCAGCCGGGGGAAGGTGCTGGTCGAGCTCTGAGCGGGGCGAGGCCCCTCGGCGGTTCGTCGAGGGGCCCCGGCGTGCGGTCAGTTCAGGGTGAACCAGGTGCTCCGGGACTTCTTCCACTCGGGGTGGGTGAGGTCCTTGGCGGCGGTGGCGTCGCCGTAGAGGTCGGCGGAACCGTCGTCGGTGATCAGCTGGGCGCGGGCGCCGGGGGCGTCCAGGTCCGGGACGTCCGGGACGGCCTCCCAGGCGCCGTAGTCGCTGGTCGGCAGGTCGAGCAGCTTGGTCGGCTGGGAGCCGGGCTGCCCGTTCCAGCGGTAGAGCGCGTACGGGGCGGAGTTGTCCTCGGCGGCCCAGGAACCGGCGACGATCAGGTACTGGCCGAGGTCGTTGCGGCGGATGTCGCGGACGGACAGCCCGCCGAGGTCCAGCTCGATCGCGTTGCCGAAGGTCGCGTGCGTCGCCGAACCGTTGAGCAGCGAGGGGAAGTTGGTGACCGGGACGAGCAGCGCCCGGCCGCCGGTGACGGCCGGGGTGAGCGGCGCGCGGAAGCCGATGTAGGCGGTGCTGGTGCTGCCGGGGGCGAACTCCAGGCCCTCGACGTTGAACCCGTCGATCTGCTTGGGCGCCTGTCCGTCGGCGGCGCCGGCGGCGAAGCCGTAGCGCTTGCCGTGGGCGTCGTCCCAGGCGATCAGGTCGTCGCGCAGGCCGTGGTACGAGCCGGCCAGGGACAGCTGGGTGTCGGCGCCGGATCCGGTGACGGTGGTGGCGAAGACGGTGTGCCGGTCGGTCTTGACCACACCGTCCTTGTTGTTGCCGAGCGAGCCGGTCCAGTAGATGGTGTTGCCGACCCTGGTGGCGCCCTCGATGTCGATCTCCTTGGAGACGCCGAGGGCCGAGCTGAAGTCCCAGGTGCGGATCGGCGCACCGGAGTTGTTGCGGTCGTACAGGCGAAGGGTGTTGGACTCGTCGTCGCCGACCACGATGTAGCCGCCGCCCGCGTCCACGGCGGCCGAGGCGTCGCTGGAGCCGGTCAGGTAGCGGCTGGTGGCGGAGGACTGGACGGCGGGGGAGGCGGCGTAGTGCAGGGTGCGGGTGGCGCTCTTGCCGCCCAGACCGGTGACCTTGATGGTGAGGTCGGCGTAGCCGACGTCCTGCGCGGCGACCGCCAGGGTGCGGGTGCCGCCGGTGCCGCTCACCGTGACGTCGCCGGTGCGGGCCACGGCGCTGCGGGTGGTGGCGGAGGCGGCGACGGTCAGCGCGGAGGCCGAGGCACCGGACTGGGCGACCGTCACGGTCACGGTCGGGTCGCCGGTGGCGCCGACCGCGCCGGACAGGTACCCGGCCGAGAAGGTGATCGTCGGGGTGCCGTACGTGACCGCGCCGGCCGGGAGCGCGGGCAGGGCGAGCACGGGCACCGCCGCGACGGCGACGGCGAGCGGCAGCAGGCGGCGGAGGGAACGCGACACAGTGGCTACCCTTCGGCAGGTGGGGGAGTCGACGGAGGGTGCAAGCCTGCTGGCGCCCGGCGAACACCGCCCCTACGGCGACCCTACGACCGTGGACGGGCGGGCGAACAGCAGGCCTTGCGGCGGGGGGTGAGGCTCAGTCGGTGATCCCGGCCGCCCGCAGGCGGCGGACGACCGCGTCCCACTCGGGGGCGACCGGCTCGGTCGGACGGGTGCCGACGCCCTTGTCCTTGAAACCGCTGGAGGTCGACACGCAGACCACGGGGCCCTCGGAGAGGTCCGGTGCGCCGAGGCTGCGCAGCCCGGCCAGGCCGGCCGCCGAGGACAGCTCCGTCCAGAGCCCGGCCCGGGCCAGCTCCCTCTGGGCGTCCGCGAGTCGACCGTCGTCCAGGGTCAGCGCCCGGCCGCCGCTCTCGCGGACCGCGAGTACGCCGCGGTAGCCGCTGACCGGGGAGGTGATCGAGTACGCGTCGCTCGGGCCGACCGTCACGTGGGCGGCCGGCAGGCCCTCCGCGATGGCCCGGGCGAGCGGCCCGGAGGCGGCCGTCTCACAGGAGTGGATGCGCGGCACCCGGTCGGTGAGGCCCAGCCGCCGCAGCTCGGCGAAGCCCTTCCAGACGCCGAACAGGAGCTCGCCGTAGCCGGTCGGGACGAACACCGCGCTCGGCAGGCCGATGTCCTGGAAGATCTCGTACGCGACGGCCTTGTAGCCCTCGGGGCCGTACGCGTGCCCGGTGTGGGTGGTGGTCAGGTTGCTGACCGGGTGCAGGCCCAGCCGGTCGACCACCTGGCGCAGCAGCGGCCAGCGGGCCTCCCACGGCACCGGGAGCACCACCGCGCCGTAGGCGTTGAGGAAGGCGTCGACGTTCGGCGGCAGGTCCGGGCCGGTGAACACCACGCAGCGCAGTCCGGCGCGGGCGGCGTAGGCGGCGGCCGAGGCGCCGTGGTTGCCGGAGGAGGCGACCGCGAGGCCCGGCGCACCGACGCCCACGGCGGCACTGGTGGTGCAGCGGTTCAGCCGGTCCTTGTGGCTCCAGGTGGGGTTGCGCGACTCGTCCTTGACGTACACCCCGGGCTCGATCTCCACCAGCGGAGTGGCGCCCTCGCCCAGGCCCGGTGCGAGCAGCGGCGGCAGCAGCGGGGCCCAGCGCTCCAGGCCGCCGCGCACCGGGGAGGGGGCGAACAGGCCTGCCGGGTCGGCCTTGCCGTAGGCGTAGTCGACCTCGACGGGGTAGGAGACGTCGTCGGTGCCGGTGCGCGGGCAGCCGGCGGTGATCGGGGGCCAGAGCGGGAAGTCGAGGGCGGGGTCGCCGAGGGAGCGTTGGCCGGTCGCGAGGGAGTCTTCTGTCGGCATGCCAGGAGACTAGCCGGGCGGCCGAGCTGCGGTCCGGCGGTCGGCGGTGCTCGGCGCGAACCGGTTCGTGGGGGTACCGGTACCCGCCGTTGCGGGCGGGGGCTGCTCCGGCTGGTCTAGTTGCCCTGGCGGATCGCCGAGATGTCGAACTCCAGGACGACCTTGTCGCCGACCAGGACGCCGCCGCCCTCCAGGGCCGCGTTCCAGGAGACGCCGTACTCCTTGCGGCTGATGGTCACCGAGCCCTCCAGCCCCACCCGCAGGTTGCCGTACGGGTCGACGGCGTTGCCGGTGTACTCGAAGTCGATGGTGACCGGGCGGGTGGTGTCCTTGATGGTGAGGTCGCCGGTGACCCGGTACTCGCCGGCGGAGCGCACCTCGACCGCGGTGGAGCGGAAGGCGATGTCGGGGAAGTTCGGAGCGTCCAGGAAGTCGTTGGTGCGCAGGTGGTGGTCGCGCTGCTTCACGCCGGTGTCGATGCTCTCGGCCTTGATCACCACCTGACCGGAGGAGCGGGACGGGTCGCCGCCGTCCAGGTGGGCGGTGCCCTCGAACGTGTGGAAGGCGCCGCGGACCTTGGTCACCATGGCGTGGCGGGCGACGAAGCCGATCCGGGTGTGGGTGGGATCGAGGATGTAGTCGCCGGTGAGCTCGGAGAGGTTGGCGGTCATGGTCGGCGTGCCTCCTGCATGCGGGTCCCGGGTCTCGGCCCGGAGGTGGTCGGGCGGTCCCCGGACCACGCTAGGGGCAGTTCCCGCAGGCCGCGCGTCGACCGGTGTGCCGAGGCCGCCGGGCCCCCGGCCGTGGGGTGCCCGGCGGCGTCGCTCAGCGGTGGCTCGGGAACTGCACCACCTGCTGGTAGGTCGGGCGGTTCTGCCAGGTGGTCTTGGCGTCCGTCACGCCGCCCAGCGGGCGCTGGACGATCGTGTCGGCGCACCACTGGTCACCGGCCGCGCAGTCCGCGTCGCCCGGGTAGACCTGGGCGGGCGTCTGGGCGGCGGCCTGCTTCAGGGTGGTCAGCAGGACGGTCCGGCAGGCCGCGAGGTCGCCCCCGCCGCAGAACGGCCGGGCCAGCGGGCCGGCCACCCGGTCGCCGAGGACGGCGCGCAGGTCCTTGTCCAGGTAGCTCCACCAGCCGTACTGGAAGGCCGAACCCTTGTGCGGGATGGCCTCGTTGGCGCTCACCGGGCCGCTGGCGGGGCCGGCCTGCCCGCCCGAGGGGGACTCGTTGATCTGGAGGGCGCCGGTCAGCGCGCCGAACAGCGGATCGCCGAGGCCCGGCCGCATGACGCCGTCGGCGACCAGCGGCCACCAGGCGTCCATCACCCGGATCGCGGTGGCGTCCGCGTAGCCGTGGCTGCCCGGCGAAGTCTCCTTCCGCTGGGCGCCGTCGGCGAGCCAGGCCTCCAGCTGCTGCAGGGCGGTGAGGGTGGCCTGGTCGGTGACGGGGGCACTGCGCAGCACGCGGACCATGTCGGGCAGCACGTCCTCGGCCCGCAGGTCGGCCAGGGCGGCGCTCTCCATGGCCTGGGTGAGCGAGACCCGGCTCGCCTTGCCGCCGTTCCTGAGCAGGGACTTGACCCGGTCGTCCAGCAGGTTGCCGCGGTGTACCGAGCCGTTGCCGAAGCCGGCCGAGGTGTAGCCGTCCGCCTGCTTGTTGTTCCAGGAGACGTAGTAGTCCTGGTTGACGGACTGCGGGTGCTCGGCTGCCGGGGTGTACCGGGCGGTGTTGGCGGCGGGATCGAAGTCGGCCCACTCGTAGGCGGGTTGGGCCTGGACGGGCAGTCCGGGGTCCACGCCGGGGGCGCGGACCGGGTTGCTGCCGGAGTTGTAGTACGCGATGTCGCGTGAATCGGCGTAGAACCAGTTGAAGGTGTAGTTGATGTCCTGCGCGGCCTGCTGGAAGCCTGCCGCGTCGTGCACCGTGCCCGGGTCATTCAACTCCTGGAAGCCGATGATGGAATCGGCCTCGTGCCGGTAGGTGGAGCGCAGCGAGGTGAAGGCGACGGGTGCGCCGCCGACCGTGCCGCGGGCGGTCACCAGGCCGTACTTGGAGCGGTACATCACCAGGGTGTAGGAGCCGGCCGGGGTGGAGTCGGCAGTGGTGGGGTTCCACGCGTTCCTGCGTTCCAGCCGCTCGAAGGGCAGGCACTGGCCGTGCCAGAGGTAGGAGCCGGCGGCGGTGGTGGCCGGGGAGCCGTCGGTGGTGCAGAGCGGGACGGCGTAGGTGTCGGTGATGTCCTGCCCGGCGGAGGTCGCGCTCCAGGCGTAGTCCTGGCCACGGCCGAGCTGCACGTAGAAGCTCAGGCCGGCGAAGGCGGCGCCGCGTGCGCTGATCCCGGGGCCCTGGATCTCCTCCAGCATCAGCAGCTGCGGGGCGAAGTAGCCGGTCTGCGGGCCGAACACGGCCACCGGGTGGCCGTCGTCGGTGTGCGCGCCGGAGACCAGCAGGGCGTTGGACATGCCGTGCCGGGCGGTCAGCAGGTTTCCGGGCAGGACGCCGTTCGCCTTGGTGGCGGCGGAGCCGGCGGAGCCGGTGGCGTCGTAGACCACCCGCTCGGGCACCACCGAGCCGGGGTCGGGCAGCGCCTCGCCCCGCGGGTGGTCCGGGACGGTCGCGTACGGGAAGCTCTGTCCGTCGTGCAGGGTCTGGACGGCCTCCGGGTCGTCCGCCTCGCGCAGGGACTTCCAGACCGCGTCCCCGGCGTCCTTGCCGTACCGGGCCTCGGCGGCCGACTTGACCTGGGCGGAGGCGAGTTCGTTGCCGCCGCCGGAGCCGAACAGCGCGCCGACCACGGAGGCGAGGGCGACCAGGTCGGTCAGCTTGAACGGTTCGATCGAGCCGGCGTTGGTGATCGGGTCGATGTGCCCGGTGAGGTCGTACTCCCCGGGGAAGGTGCGAGCGTTGTAGGACTCCTTGGCGTACTGGTTGATGCCGTCGAGGTAGGCGTTGGCGTCGGCGAGCGCCTGGGTGGCCCGACCGCCGCGGGCGGCGATGGCGTCGATCTGCTGCTGCAGCTCCGCCTCGGTGTACGGCGCTGCCTGCCAGAAGGTCTGCTCCAGTTGGCGGTTGGCGGCGGCGCCGCCGGCGAAGCCGGACAGCTGGCCGCGGCCGACGTGCCGGAAGAGGTCCATGACCCAGAGCCGGTCCTGGGCGGCGGCGTAGCCGGCGCCGAACTCGGTGCCGTAGCGGGTGGTGCCGGTGATGTGGGGGACGCCGGTGGCCTTGTCGCGCACGATGGTGACGTCCGGGCGCGGGCTGGTGGTGCTGGCCACCTGGTCGGTGGGGACGCCGAAGGAGGCGTCGTTGAAGAACTCGCGCAGCTTGGCCTCGGTCAGGCCGGGGTAGCCGGAGGCGAGGGCGGCGTACGGGCCGAGCTGGTCGTCGGTGTGCGCGGGGCGGGTTCCGAAGGCCCGGTTGAGCAGGATGTCGGCGAGGGTGGCGTTGCCGTTCTCGCCGGGCGGCAGGATGTCGGCGCAGTGGCCGCCGCAGTAGTCGCCGGCGGCGGTCGCCGCCGCAGGGGCGGGCGCGGCGGTGGCGGTGGGGGTGGTGGTCAGGGCCGCGGTGACGAGCAGGGCCGGGGCGAGGGCGGCGGCCGGGAACCGGAGGGAGCGGGGGCGGGGGCGTTGGCGCAAGGCGGACTCCTCCGTCGAAGTCTCACGGAAGAGTCGACGGTAGGGGCGCTACTGGCCGGTTGGCTAGTGGCGTGCATGCCATTTTCCGTGCGGTGACCGGGAGTTGAGGGCTCGGTGGTCCGCGGGTCGGTCGGTTCGACCCGCGTGTGGGCCGGGGCGGCACCGGGCAGTGGCCTGGCCGTTTCCGTGACGAGGGAGAGCGGGCGGGGCGTTGGTCGAGAGCGGGTCCGTGCGGGCCTTGGCACGGGTGGTGTGGCGGCGGAAGGAGCTGGTGCTGCTGCCCGGGGTCGCGACGGTGGTGGTGGGTGGGCTGCTGTCGCTGCTGGTCTGGGCGGAGGTGTGGGCCGGGGGAGCTGGTGGCCGGGGCGGCACTGTGCCTGGGGGCGGCCGTGACGGTGACGGCGAGCCTGTACGGGGTGTTCCGAGCCGCGCTGTACCGGGAGCCGGCCGGGGTGGTGACGGCGACGGCGCCGGGCCCGGTCTTGCGGGTCTCGGAAGTGGAGTAGCCGGGCGACAGGGCGGCGCCGCACCTGCCTGGCTCAGTCCGGAGGTGCGGCGCCGGGTCGGTGGGGCCTCGAGTCAGGGCTTGAGCACCAGGCGGATCGGGTTGCCCTCCTTGCTGTCCAGCGCCTCGACCGCGCGGGCCGCCTCGGCCAACGGGAAGGTCCCGCTCACCGAACGGGAGAACTCGAGCCGGCCACCGCGGACCAGGTTGACCAGGTCGACGACGTCCTGGCCCTCGGAGCCGTAGTGGCCGCGGATCTGCTGGCGCAGGTAGCTGACCAGGGTGCCGTTGGTGACGGTCAGCGGCTTGTCCGTGAGGCCGACCAGCACCAGGCGGCCGTGCTCGCCGAGGGTGGCCATGGCCTGCTCGCGCACCGGGGCGACCCCGGCGAAGTCGAAGGCGGCGGACAGCGGGCGACCGCCGGTGGCCTCGTGCAGCAGCTCGGCGAACCCGTGGTCGGCCGGGTCGAGGGCGGCGTCGGCGCCGAAGGCCAGGGCGCGCTCGCGGGCGGCCGGCAGCGGGTCGACGGCGACGATCGGGAAGGCGCCGATGGCCCGCAGCAGCTGCACGCCGTGGGCGCCGAGGCCGCCGACGCCCCAGACGCCGACCGCCTCGGCCGGGCGCACGGCGCCGGTGGTGGTGATCGCGGCCCAGGGGGTGGAGACCGCGTCGGGGATGAAACAGGCCTGCTCGAAGGGGAGCTCGTCCGGGATCGGCACCAGGGTGGTGGCGGTGGCGAGTGCGTACTCGGCCCAGCCGCCGTCGTAGTCCACACCGCGGGTGTACGTGACGCCGTCGCGGGTCTCGCCGGCCTGCAGCAGCACCCGGTCGCCGACGGCCGCGGTGGTCACCCCCTCGCCGAGGGTGTGCACGGTGCCCGCGACCTCGTGGCCGAGGGTGACCTTGTCGCCCTTGAGGAAGAGCGGCTTGAGCATGCCCTCGATCAGGTGGACGTCGGAGAGGCAGACGCCGGCGGCCTCCACCTTGATCAGCACCTCGCCCGGGCCGGGCGCCGGGACGGGGACCTCCTCCATGGCGAAGGCGCCCTTCGAGACGTCGAGCCGGCCGGCGAGCATCGTGGTGGTCATCGGGACTCCCCTTCGTGCGGGGGCGGCGGGTCGGGTCGGTGCCCGCCGCCGCTCCGGAAGTTACTTGTTATCCAACAAGCAAGTTCACCGTAGCATGGTGGCATGTCTACGCACGATGAGGACCGAACCCGCGCTGCCGGGGCTCCCGGGGAGGTGCCGGTGCGCCGCACCCAGGCCGAACGGCGTGCCCGGGCCGAGTCCGCGCTGATCGCGGCCGCCGCCCGGCTGATCGCCGAGCACGGCAGCACCGGGGTCACGCTCGCCAGGGTGGGGGAGGAGGCGGGCTTCAGCCGGGGCCTGGCCACCCACTACTTCGGCTCGAAGGCCGCGCTACTGGCCCGGCTCCAGGAGGCGGCGCTGGCCGAGGCGATGGCGGCGGCCGCGCCGGAGCGCAGCGGGGCGGGGGCGGTGGACGAGCTGTGCGGGTTCGCGCGAGGCTGCCTGGAGGGCGTGCGCAACCCGACCGACCTGGGCCGGGCCTTCGTGGTGCTGGGAGCCGAGGCGCTCGCCGGGGCCTCGGAACTGACCGCCGCGGTGGCGGAGTTGGACGCCCGGACCCGGGAGTGGGCGGCCGAGGTGGTCGGGCAGGGGCAGCGGGACGGCGAGCTGCGCCCCGGCGTGGACCCGGGAGCCTTCGCGCTGGCCTTCGTCGGGCTGCTCAAGGGGTTGGTGGTGCAGGCCGCGGCCGGTCCGAAGGCCTTCGACGTGGGGGTGGCGGTCGCGGAGTCCGAACGGTGGATCCGGCTCGCGCTCACGGCGGGCTGAGGGCGCGTCCCGGGGCGGGCGGCCGGGAGTCGGGCAGGGAGGGAGCGGCGCCGCCGCACGGGGCCGTGCGGCGGCGGGCGGGGGGTGGCGGCCGGCCGACCGGGGTGGGGTCACGCCCGCCGGGTGGGCGAACTCCGGCGCGCCGGCGGCGTGATGCGCACCCGCTGGGTGGCGGGCGCCCTTTCGAGGTCGTCCAGCTGGGCGAGGACGGTGGCGCGCAGGTCGTCGTCGTCCTCGAAGTGGTGGTCGTTGAAGAGGGTGTAGCCGGACCACATCAGGTTGGCGCAGACCCGGGGCGGGACCTTGCCCGTGGCGGCGCCCATGCCGACCAGGGCGACGGACCGGATGGAGCCCGGCACCAGGTGGTTCTGGTGGTGGACGGCCTGGAAGGCGGCGGCGCAGGCCAGCGCCACGTTCAAGGTCTCGCTGACGTTCTGTGAGGAGGTCTGCATGGTCGGGGCCGATATCAGGAACACGGGGTTGACGGCGCCGGAGGGCACGCAGACCGCGCTGCCGACCGGGAGGCTGCCGGCGTGCCGCTCGCGGATCGCCTTCTGGACCCGCAGCTGGATGCCCGCGCCCAGGTGACGCTTGATCGCCGCGTCCGTCCCGCCGTCCATCCGACCGCGGGAGTTGGTGGGGCTGACCCAGGCGTCGACCTTCGCGGTGAGGAGGGAGGCGTGCCGGATCTCGATCCCGGGGACGTCGGCGAAGGCCGCCCGCCAGGACTCCACGACCGCCGCGTTGAGGTCGGTCAGCACCACCTTGAGCGGCGACGGGGTGCGGTCCGTGGTCATGCTGGGCTCCTGTCGGTCGGGTGTGCGGCCGGGCCGGTCGATCCGGGTCCTTGGTGACACCGACGAAGCTAGCGCCCGGGTCCGACAACCCGTCCACCCCCGGTCGGCGGCCGGTCGGGGCGGGCCGGACTGTCGGACCCCGCTGGTAGGACTGTGGTGTCCGCCAGGGAAGCTGACGGGCCATCACCTGCCGTTCGTCTGTCATTCGTACGGTCCCGACCAGCCGGAGTCGCACCACCATGAGCGCTGTCGACACCCCCGCCACCCAGCCCGACCCGAACGACCCGCTCGCCCTCGCGGAGCTCTTCACGGGCGGCGGCGAGCCGTGGCTGCCGCTGCTGAAGCCGGTCATCGAGGCGCAGCCCGGCGCCGCGTCGTTCATCGGCCCCGGCCGCAGCCCGGAGGTCGTCCCGGTCCGCGAGCTGACCTTCCAGGCGCTCAAGCCGCACGCGCCGCACAAGTGGAAGGTCGTCGTCTTCGGCCAGAACCCGTACCCGAGGCCGGAGAGCGCCACCGGCATCGCGATGTTCGACAACACCTTCCACGACTGGAAGGACAGCCAGTTCGGCCGGGTGATCAGCATCCGCTGCCTGATCAAGGCCGCGGCGATGTGGAAGTACGGCATCCCCAAGAAGACGCCGATCGCGGACATACGGGCGCTGCTGAAGAAGCAGGAGACGGTCCAGCCGCCGGAGTGGTTCCAGGCGATGCTCACCCAGGGCGTGCTGCTGCTGAACGCGGCGCTCACCGCGAGCAGCGACGGCGCGATGGGGCCGGACCAGCACACCGGGTTCTGGCGGCCGGTCGCCGAGCGGATCGTCGAGGAGATCCTCCGCGCCAAGCAGCAGGCCGCCGAGGAGGACCGCTACGTCGTCTTCGCCTGGTGGGGTGCGCACGCGCGCAGCCTGAAGAACGTCGTGCTGCGGCTGCAGGAGAAGTACCCCGAGGTCGAGGTCCGCCACATCGACCACGCCAACCCGGCGGCCCAGGGTGACATCTTCTGCGACGGCGAACACTTCGCCACGGTGAACGCCGCCCTCGCCTCGCTCGGCGCCGACGAGGTCGACTGGCTGCCCAGCGCCGGGTGGAACGCGCCGTCGGCGCAGGGCGGCGGGGCGCAGGACGGGACCGCCGAGCGGATGGGCGCCTTCATCGCCTCCACCATGGAGCTGCACCAGCTCTACCTGGACCGACTCGCCGGGGTGAAGGACGAGGGCCTCGTCCTGCCCGCCATCACCGGTGTGTTCGACACTCCGCTGCTGGGCTTCCGGGAGGCGGTGTCGCCGGTCGCCGAGCTGCTGCGCGGCCTGGACCGGCACGTGTCGCTGTCGCACGACTTCGGCAAGCGGCGGGCGGACGAGGCGGCCACCGGCCTGTCCGCCGACGAGATCGCCGCGCTCTACCTGTACACCTGCGAGTCCGCGTTCTACCGGGAGATCAACGCGGTGCTGCGCTCGCCGGACCGCAGCCGGCTGGTGCCGTACCTGCCGTACCTGCGGCTGCTGTTCGCGGCGGTGTCGCGGCTGCCCGCCCGTACCGCGCCGCTGTGGCGCGGGGTGTCGCTGGACCTGCGGGGGCAGTACCCGCTCGGGAAGACGGTCACGTGGTGGGGCGTGTCCTCCTGCACCTCCGAGCTCGGGGTGGCGCGGTCCTTCCTCGGCAGCCGGGGCAAGCGGACGCTCTTCGAGGTGCGTCCGGCGCGGGCCGCCGGCATCAAGAACTTCTCGGCGTTCACCGGCGAGGAGGAGTTCATCCTGCTGCCGGGCACGCAGTTGGAGGTCACGGAGGTGCGGGCCGAGCGCGGCGGCCTGTGCACCGTGACGCTGACCGAGCTGGAGGAGGCGCCCCTGGTGTCCTGAGGTGCCCGGGCCGAACCCGCCCTCGGAATGGCGACTAAGTCAGTAATTTTACTGAGTTAAGTTATGCTGGCCTCCGAGCAGCAGGTGAGCACGCGGTGCAGGAAGGGACGCGAACGATGACCTCGGAAACCCGGAACCTCGACGGCGAACTGGAGCGGGAGAGGGCCTACGTCGAGGTCTGCCGGGCGGCGACGGCCCGGCAGGTCGAGGACGCGAGCCACCAGGTCGTCGCCGGGGAGGACGTCTCAGGCGACGGCGCCAGTGCGGAGGCACTCGGCCGGTACCTGCGCACCCGCGCCAAGCGGATGAGGGAGCTGCCGCAGAGCCCGTCGTTCTTCGGCCGCCTGGACTTCGCCGACACCGCGGAGGCCGGCGACCACCGGCGGCAGCGCTACTACGTGGGCCGACGGCGGATCTCCGAGGACCCGACGGTGGCGCCGCTGGTGGTCGACTGGCGGGCCCCGGTCTCCCGGGCGTTCTACCAGGCGAGCGCCCACGCCCCGCTCGGGCTCGCGCGGCGCCGGCGGTTCGGCTGGGCGCCGTGGAGCCTGGGCGCACCCGAGGAGCTGACCGGGCTGGAGGACGAGCCCCTCGGCGAGTCCAACGGGTTCGCGGGGGCCGGCGGACGCGGTCCGGCGGGGGGTGGGGGCAGCAGGGAGGGCGGTGCGGGCGGCATCCTGGCCGCCGAGGTGGAGCGGCCCCGCACCGGCCCGATGCGGGACATCGTCGCCACCATCCAGCCCGAACAGGACGCGCTGGTGCGGTGCGGGCTGAGCGAGTCGGTGTGCGTGCAGGGCGCGCCCGGCAGCGGCAAGACCGCCGTCGGGCTGCACCGCGCCGCGTACCTGCTCTACAGCTTCCCGCAGCGGATCCAGCGCAGCGGCCTGCTGGTCATCGGCCCCAACCGGACCTTCCTGCGCTACATCGCCGAGGTGCTCCCCGCGCTCGGCGAGATCGACGTCACCCAGAGCACCGTCGAGGACCTGGTCGCCACCCGACCGGTCACCTCGGTGGACGACGAACGGGCCGCCGCCGTCAAACAGGACGCACGGATGGCGACGGTGCTGCGCCGGGCACTGTACGGCCGCATCCGGGCGGCGGGCTCGGAGCCACTGGTCGTCCCGGACGGCTCCTACCGGTGGCGGGTGTCGCCGGAGCGGCTCGACCGGACGGTCGCCGAACTGCGCGAGCAGGCGCCGCCGTACGCGATCGGCCGGGAGAGCCTCCGTACCCGGGTGGTGGCGATGGTCCAGGACCAGGCCGAGCGCCGGTCCGGCGTCAGGTCCGGTGCCTGGTCACGGAAGATCGGCCGCTGCAGGCCGGTCGCGGCCTTCCTGGAGGCCGCCTGGCCCGATCTGCGCCCGGAGGCCGTGGTCGCCGCCCTGCTGAGCGACCCGGCCGTGCTGGCCGAGGCCGCCGACGGCGTGCTCGGCCCCGAGGAGCAGGCGGCGATCCTGTGGCGCCGGCCGCCGCGCTCGGAGCGGAGCGCCCCGTGGTCCGAGCACGACCTGATGCTCCTGGACGAGGTGGCCGGCCTGGTCGAGCGCCCGGCCGGCTTCGGCCACGTCGTGGTGGACGAGGCCCAGGACCTCTCCCCGATGCAGTGCCGGGCGATCGCGCGCCGCAGCGCCTTCGGCTCCCTCACCGTCCTCGGCGACCTCGCCCAGGCGACCGCCCCGTGGGCCGCCCGGAGCTGGTCCGAGCAGCTCGCCCACCTGGGCAAGCCGCAGGCCGCAGTGGTGCCGCTGACCACCGGCTTCCGCGTCCCGGCCGCCGTGATGGCACTCGCCAACACCCTGCTGGGCGCGCTGGACGTGGACGTGCCGCCGGCCGTGTCGCTGCGACAGGACGGTGAGCTGACGGTGCGGCAGGTGGCCGGCGGCAGGCTGGGCGGAGCGGCGGTGGCGGCGGTGCGGGCCGCGCTGGAGCGCGAGGGTTCGATCGCGGTGATCGCGGCGGACGGCGCGGTGACGGAGGCCGGCGAGGCGCTCCGCGCGGCGGGAATCCCGACCGGGGCGGCCGAACAGGTCGGTTCCACGGCGCGGGTGACGGTGCTGCCGGCCTCCCTGGTGAAGGGGCTGGAGTACGACCACGTGGTGGTGCTGGAGCCGGCCGCCATCGTGGAGGCCGAGGCACGTGGCCTGCACCGGCTGTACGTGGTGGTGACCAGGGCGGTCTCGCGGCTGGACGTCCTGCACTCCCGCCCGCTGCCCGCGCCGCTGGCCGGGTGACGGCGCGACAGGGGAGGGCGGGCAGCGGGCGGGTGCGGGATCGCGCCAAATGCGGTGCCGGTTCGGGCAATTCGGGAAAGCGGCCGCCGAACTGCCGGGTGCCCGCGAGGATTTCCGTATGCCTACGATCATCAGACTGGCCGGAGCCGGTCTTGCCGCAGCCCTGTTCCTGACCGCCGCCACCACGACGGCGGGGGCGACCACCGCGCCCGCCGGGGGTCCGACCCTCATGCGCCAGCGGGTGGTCCTCACCCAGGCCGGGAACTACCCCACCGAGCAGAACCGGCACGGCGTCGTCTCGGTGTCCTGGAGGTCGATCGGCACCGAGGACCTCACCGGGCCGACCCACTTCACCGTCGACCTGCCCCCGGGGCTCACCACCGGCGGCGCGATGTTCCACTCCACGCCGTACGACTACACCTTCACCGAGACCGTCTCGCCCGACGGCCGCCACCTGGAGGCCGTCCTGAGCGGCAACCGTCGCTCCGGGGCCGAGGAGTTCCTGCAGATCCCGGTCGTCGCGGAGGGGACCGGCCCGGTCACCGGCGCGATCACCGCGAGGGTGGCCAACGCCAACGACACGATCCCCACCGGGCACGTCTCCACCTACCTGCTCGGCATCGGCCTGCTGCCATCGCTGTTCGCCCCGAAGCCGCGGATCGGCGAGGTCGGCGCCACCACCGGCCCGGGAGCGGGCGGCACCCCCGTGACCGTCGCGGGCGAAAGCCTGGCCGGTGCGATGGTGCTGGTCGGCGGCGTCCCGGCGCCGGGCACCTGCACCGACACCGCCTGCACGGTGACCACGCCCGGCGGCTCGGGCAGTGCCGCCGTCACGGTGGTCGGACCGGGCGGGACGGTCGAGGCCCCGGCGGCGTTCGACTACACCGGCGCCCCGCCGCCGCCCCCGGTGGCGCCCTCGGTCTCCGGCCTGAACACCCCCTCGGGCCCGGTCGGCGGCGGCACCGCGGTCATCGTGACCGGCGAGGACCTGGCCGGCGGCACGGTCTCCTTCGGCGGGTGGCCCGCCACCCGCGCCTCCTGCGGCCCGCAGCTGTGCACCGCCACCGCCCCGGCGGCCGATCAGCCCGGCCCGGTGGACGTCACGGTGACCACGGCGGGCGGCACCAGCGGCCCGGTGGCGTTCACCTACGCGCCGTAGCACCCCTGGCCGCCGGGGCCGGCCGCACCCGCGGCGGCCGTGCCGGTGACCGTAGCCGGGCCCGGTCGTCCGTCCGCGGCCGAGCGCAGGGATCGCTACTGTCGGGATACATCACATGCAGAACAAGTGATTTGAAAAATTCTTCAATTTCATACATGCTGGCGTGCCGTCGGGCTGGTACGAGGAGCGTCCGGGCGCCACCGGCGGACGCAGGAAGGAGCGGTCGTGACCGCGGCAATCGGCGAATCAACGGCCGACAGCCGGCCGGTCGGGGGAGGGCGCGGCATGAGTCCCGCCGCCGTCGCGCGCGAACGGGTACGGGCCGTCCTGCCCACCCGGGCGATCCTCGCCACCATGGGCCGCTCCCCACGCAAGGACCTGCTCGCCGGCCTCACGGTGGCGATCGTGGCGCTGCCGCTGGCCCTCGGCTTCGGCATCTCCTCCGGCGCGGGCGCCGAGGCCGGACTGGCCACCGCCGTCGTCGCCGGGGCGCTGGCCGCCGTCTTCGGCGGTTCCAACCTCCAGGTGTCCGGGCCGACCGGCGCCATGACCGTCGTCCTCGTCCCGATCGTCGCCCGCTACGGAACCGGCGGCGTGCTGACCGTCGGCCTGCTGGCCGGGGTGGTCCTGGTGGCCCTCGCCCTGGTCCGGGCCGGGCGCTGGATGGCGTACGTGCCGGTGCCCGTGGTGGAGGGCTTCACCGTCGGCATCGCCGGGGTCATCGCCCTCCAGCAGGTGCCCGGCGCGCTCGGCGTGCGCAAGCCCGAGGGCGACAACCCGGCCGTGGTCGCGGCCCGGGCGGTGCGCGACTTCGCCGCCGCACCGCACTGGACCTCCGTCGGGGTGGCGCTCGCCGTCGCCGCCGTGATGCTGGTCGGCGTACGGCTGCGGCCCGCACTGCCGTTCTCGTTGATCGCCGTCGTCGCCGCGACCGTCACCGCCAAGGCGGCCGGCCTGCCCGTCGCCACCATCGGCCACCTGCCCACCGGCCTGCCGGCGCCCTCGCTGGGCTTCCTCGACCTCTCCGCCGTCCCCGCGCTGCTGCCCTCCGCGTTCGCCGTCGCCGCGCTGGCCGCGCTGGAGTCACTGATGTCCGCCACCGCCGCCGACGCGATGAGCGTGTCCGAACGCCACGACAGCGACCGCGAACTGTTCGGCCAGGGCCTGGCCAACCTGGCCGCCCCGCTGTTCGGCGGTGTCGCGGCGACCGGCGCGATCGCCCGTACCGCCGTCAACGTGCGCTCCGGTGCCGCCTCCCGGCTCGCCGCCCTGGTGCACGCCGCCGTCCTCGCGGTGATCGTCTTCGCCGCCGCGCCGCTGGTCGCGGGGATTCCGCTGGCCGCCCTGGCCGGGGTCCTGATCGCCACCGCCGTCCGCATGGTCCAGGTCGGCTCGCTGCGGGCCCTGGCCCGCACCGGGCGCGGCGAGGCCGCCGTGCTGGCCCTGACCGCCGTCGCCACCCTCGCCTTCGACCTGGTCACCGCCGTCGTCGTCGGCATGCTCGTCTCCGGCGTCCTGGCGCTCGCGGCCGTCGCGAAGGCCACCCGGATCGAGCAGGTCCCGCTGCACGCCGACCTGCCCCGGGCCGACCACCACGAGGAGGAGCAGGCGCTGCTCGCCGAGCACATCGTCGCCTACCGGATCGACGGGCCGCTGCTGTTCGCCGCAGCCCACCGCTTCCTGCTCGAACTCACCGAGTCCGCCGAGGTCAGGGTCGCGATCCTGCGGATGTCGCGGGTCAGCGCGATCGACGCCAGCGGCGCCACCGTTCTCGGCGACGCCATCGCCGAACTCCGGCGCCGCGGCACCCTCGTCCTCGTCTCCGGCATCCGCGATGAGCACCACCGGCCACTGGACGCCCTCGGCGTGCTCGACCGGCTGCGCGCCGACGGACACGTCTTCGCCACCACCCCCGAGGCCATCGCCCACGCCCGTACCCACCTGCACGACCGGGACGCCCCCGCCGGCCACGACGTCACGGCCGCCGTGGCCACCGGCCCGGCAGTTGACCGGAACCCCCGCTGACCTCCGCATTCGTCCCGCAGACCACCTCCGAACACCCTGGATATCCTGAACCCATGAGCGACAACCTTCCCCCGTGCCCGCAGTGCTCCAGCGAGTACACGTATGAGATGAACGCCCTCATGGTCTGCCCCGAGTGCGCCCACGAGTGGGTGCCCGGTGGCGCGGACCAGGCCGGCGCGCCGGCCGGCGAGCGCGTGATCAAGGACGCCGTCGGCAACGTGCTGAGCGACGGCGACACCGTGACGGTGGTCAAGGCGCTCAAGGTCAAGGGCAGCGTCTCGGGCATCAAGGCCGGCACCAAGGTGCGCAACATCCGCTTGGTGGACGGCGTCGACGGGCACGACATCGACTGCCGCATCGAGGGCTTCGGCGCCATGCAGCTCAAGTCCAGCGTGGTCAAGAAGGCCTGACCCGCGAGCCTGAAC
>NZ_JBHVFE010000087.1:0-24032 GCF_042801945.1 Kitasatospora sp. NPDC057542 | reverse complement strand
CCGGTCGTGCAGGCGGGCTCGTGCCACGTCGTACGGACGACCAGGCCGCCCGGACGGATGCGCTCGCTGAACCAGGTCCGGCAGCACCCGCCCGCACCGCGCTGTCGGGCAGCGGCCGGTGGCATCTGGGCTACGGCCGGGAGGGCGGCGTCCGCCGGGTGGCGACGGCGACGGCGGTGCCTGGTGGGGGTCGTCATACGACGGCTCTGCCCGCCCCGGTGGGCCGGCGAACCCGGCCACCACCCGGACGGAGCAGCCCCGCCCATACCTGGCCCACAGAACTGGCATAGCTGAACAACCGGACGCCTCGCCGGCATCCACGCTCGACCCCAACGAGCGTGGATGCCCGCATACCGGGGCCGCGCACCACGGACCACGCCTCGGCCCTGCCCGGCGGTGGCAAGCCCCTGCATCCGAAATCGGGGAGGTGATCCAGTTCCGGCCGGGATCGGCCGTCGGTTCCGATGCTGCACTTGAGAGCGCCGTTCGTCGTGGGCCCGGCAAGCGGACCGGCCGGGAGCGATCTCCACGCAACACCCCCTGCCCCACCACACATCCCGGCACACCCAACCCCCTGTACCGCCACCCCGGCCCATCATCCCCCGTCCCGGTGCCCGCGACTATGTCTTCGGCAGCGCCTGTGCCGGCGCGCTCACCGTCGCCCGTGGCGGTCAGGCCGGCGGCGAGCAGCCACTTGCTCATCTCGGCGCCCTTGCGGCTGTCGGCCTGCGCCTTACGGAACAGCTCCGCGACCTCGCCGTCGCCCTCCCGCTCGGCATCCTGCACGAAGGTCTCCATGCGCAGCGCATCACTCAGGCACGCCTCGACGTACCAGAGCAGTAGCGGCGGGCGGCGCGGCGGCGCCGTACCCCGTGAAAGACGCTGTGGCTGGCGGCCCCACGTCCCGCGCCTGCTTCCTGCCGCCCAACGGCACGTCCGCGGTGCGACCGCTCTCAGCGGTCCACGCCCCCCATCACCGGGTCGATGCTTGCCACCGCGACGATGACGTCCGCGACCTGCCCGCCCTCGCACATCGCGGCCATCGTCTGCAGGTTGGTGAAGCTCGGGTCGCGAAAGTGCACCCGGTACGGCCGCGTGCCGCCGTCGGAGACGACATGCACGCCCAGCTCGCCCCTGGCGGACTCGACCGCCGCATAGGCTTGCCCCACAGGAACGCGGAAGCCCTCCGTCACCAGCTTGAAGTGATGGATCAGCGCCTCCATGGACTCGCCCATGATCTTTCGGATGTGGTCCAGCGAGTTTCCCAACCCGTCCGGTCCGACGGCCAGTTGGGCGGGCCAGGCGATCTTCTTGTCGGCCACCATGACCGGGCCGGGGGCCAGCCGGTCCAGGCACTGCTCGACGATCCGCAGCGATTGGCGCATCTCCTCCAGCCGGATCAGGAACCGGCCGTAGGAGTCCGCGGTGTCGGCCACCGCGACCTCGAACTCGTACTCCTCGTAACCGCAGTAGGGGTCGGTCTTGCGCAGGTCGTGCGGCAGCCCGGTGGCCCGCAGGATCGGCCCGGTGGCGCCGAGTGCCATGCAGCCGGCCAGGTCCAGGTGGCCGACGTCGACCAGACGGGCCTTGAACGCAGGGTTCTTGGTGGCCAGCTTGTCGTACTCCGGCATCCGCGAGCGCAGCAGCTTCACGCCCTCGCGGATCTGGTCCGGTGCACCCGGGGGCAGGTCCTGCGCCAGGCCGCCCGGCCGGACGTAGCCGTGGTTCATGCGCAGGCCCGTCACCAGCTCGAAGATGTCGAGGATGACCTCGCGGTCCCGGAAACCGTAGACCATCAGCGTGGTGGAGCCGATCTCCATCCCACCGGCGGCCAGCGCCACCAGGTGCGAGGAGATCCGGTTGAGCTCCATCATCAGCACCCGGATCACGCTCGCCCGCTCCGGGACCTGCTCGGTGATCCCGAGCAGCTTCTCCACCGCCAGGCAGTAGGCGGTCTCGTTGAACAGCGGGGTCAGGTAGTCCATGCGGGTCACGAAGGTCGTGCCCTGGACCCAGTTGCGGAACTCCATGTTCTTCTCGATGCCGGTGTGGAGGTAGCCGATGCCGCAGCGGGCCTGTTTCACCGTCTCGCCGTCGATCTCCAGGATCAGGCGCAGCACGCCGTGCGTGGACGGGTGTTGCGGACCCATGTTGACGATGATCCGCTCGTCGTCCGCCCGTTCTTGTCGCTGCGCGGCGCCGGCGACCTCGTCCCAGTCGCCGCCGGTGACGGTGTAGACGCGGCCCTCGGTCGTGTCCCGTGCTCCTGCCGACTTGTCCTCGATGCCGCTCATCAGCCGTATGGCCTCCGCTCGGGTCACCGGTCGCGTCCGTGTGCCCGTGTCGCGGCGCGCCATCGGGCACGACAGGGCAGCCCGTCTCAGCCGACCGGCCCTCGCGCCGGCCGCACGGGCACGACCTGGCGGCATGTGCTGCTCAAATCCAGGATCGCGCACATCTGCCATGAACACCCGGCCGGACCGGCAGCGCACCAGCCAGGGCCTACCGCGGAACAGCCAGGGGGTTCTGGGCCGGGCAGACCGTTGTCGTGATCGGCACGCACCGCGCCGAAGGTCCCGCGGGACGGCCCGCACAGGCGGAGCGCAGCGGCTTGCCGCCGGACGCGCGAAGGGCGAGCACGTCCATGACTGGCTGCCGCTTGATCGGCCGCAGGATCGGCGCAGTCGGGGCGGGGGCTGGCGTCGGCCGAGGGCCGGTGATTCAGGACTCCTTGGGCAGCGCAGGGCTGCCGTACTCTTCCAGCGTGTCGAGCACGGTCCGCAAGTCCAGCTGGGTGTCCGCGCTGCCGGGACCGTTCGCTCTGGCGGACGAGAATCGGCCGTCCGGGGAGAATTCCACTCGCAGCGTCCAGTCGAGCAGTGAGAACCGCATCGCCCCGTCCTGCTCGTGCATGACCTGCCAGCCGTAGAGGCGGGCTGTCGCGCCAAGGTAGTGGGCGTCATGGCTCACCGGTGCAGGCTCGGGTTCCGTCATGGCGTCGATGCTCGCGTGACTGGTGCCACGGCGCCAGCCGCCATGCCGCACGGCTGTGGACTCCGCGGGGGGCGTGGCCGGGCGGGCCGCCCGCTCTACCGTGGAGAGATGGGCGGCAGCCAGGTGCCCCCCTGGCCCCGGGCGTCGGCGCCGGCGGTGACCGGCGGCCCTGATCACCGACCGGACGTGACTACGCCCTGCCCACCAGTCCCGTACCGGCCGTGATCTCCACGCAACACCCCCCTGCCCCACCACGCATCCCTGCACACCCAACCAACCCCCTGCGCCGGACCCCGACCCATCAGGCCTGATCGACTCGCCGTCCGTCCGCACCGCCGATACCGTCCCCGCTGCCACCAGGGGCCTTCGACGCGGGTAAGAAGGTGAAGGGCCGTAAGAGGTCGTCTTCGAGACGAAGCTGTGGGTGCTTCGTCCCGAAGAGGTGCAGGACGCGTCAGCCTTCCTGCAGCAGGTCGCGGTCGACGACCTGGTCAAGGACTTGGATGCCGCGCTGGCAGGAGTGGTCGAATCCCCGGGCTTCACAACGCCTTGGAGCCAGGCATGGGCAGCTGATCTGGCTACCGACCTGGCGAGCTGAACAGGTTCTTCGCTGCAGCCGCAACTGCGGGCGACGCGATGGTCAAGTTCGAATCGGCTTGAGCTGATCACCAGTCAGGTTGTGCCGGAGTCCCGGTTGACGGCGGCGAAGCGGTTCTTCAGCCGGTAGCCGGGGCCATTGACGGAGACGACTTCGCAGTGGTGGAGGAGCCGGTCGAGGATCGCAGTGGCGAGTACCTCATCCCGAAGACCTGGCCCCCTCTCCGACTCCCCGACCCCGCCGGGGACGGCCAAGGGGCCTGGGCGCGGCACGGGGAACTCCTGCAACTGGGCGTGAGGTGAGGGCACCGGGGGAGATGGCGGGTCGGGGCTGTCACAGGGGGGTGGCACACTCGCCGGCATGAAGATGATCGAAGCGATCGAAGCGGTTCTGAAAGCGAACGATCCGGAGGCGGAGTCCGGGTACCAGGGCAAGTTCACACTGGCAGGGCGGCTGTTGAGCCGCGGGGAGATCGCGGTGTGCGGGCTCGACGGCGCCGAGTTCTACACGTTCGACGACGTCGCCGATGGGCTGCACGAGGTGTATCTGGCGTACGACTGGGACAACGAGCGGGGCGCCACCGTCTCCGCGGTCGCGCTGGTCGCCAGCGGAACCACCCCGCAGGCGCTGGTGGGTGCGAGCTGGGACGAGGCGTCGGACGACGTCAACATGCTGAGCGAGGACGCCTCGGCGATCTACTCCGGCACCCCGGACAACCTGGCCATCGGCGGGGCCCTCCACCGGATCGCGGGCTTCGCGGAGGCCGACAACCCCGAGGCCCATGCGGTGGCCGAGTTCGAGGCGCAGCAGGAGGCCGGCTCCCGGACCCCGGTGCTCGATGTCGTCGTCGACCCGGCCAGCGGCGCGAACGCCCTGGTCTTCCCCACCTGCGACTTCACGTCGAACAGCATTCTGGTCGGCCGGGACGAGCACGGCACGGGCATCGGGATCTTCTGGTCCAACTTCGACGGGTGACGTTCCACGGGTCCTTGGACACCCTGCCACAGCCGAAGCATGCCAGGGTCTTCATCCCCTGACGGTGCCGACAGCCCGCCCCGGCGGCTGGCAGGCGCCACCGCCAGGGCCCAGGACCTGGTGCTGCCGCTCGGCGGCACACTGCTGGTCGGTGACGGCCGGCCGGCAGGCGTCGCGCCGCCCATCGTCCCGCCCGTCCCACCCGTCCCACCAGGCCCGTTCCCACCGCTCGTCGCACAACCTCACCGCGCACGCCGACACACCGAGCGCCCCACCTTGAGGGCGTGCTGCTCCCCGATCCCCCACCACGGGCCGCTCGGCGCGGGCACCAGCGCGGCAACCAGCCCTCCGGGCCGGCGTTGAGCGGCCGGGTGGCGCCGGTGCGCGCCTCGAACCCGGTTCTCATCCGGTGGCCGGGGCGCGGACACACCGCACTCGCAGGCAAGCCATCCGCCAGCCGCGTCCCCAACCTCACGGGTCAGAACACCTGGCCCGGCTCGTGGGGTGCCGGCTGGGGCTGGGGCTCATATGGTCGTCAGGGGCACGTCCACGGTGACGGCGTCGCCGAGGCGGCGCCACTCGGACGGGGACATCCCGTGGGCCGCTTGGAAGCGGCGGCTGAAGTGGCTGGGGCTGCTGAATCCGCAGCGGGCGGAGACCGCGGCGATGGTCAGGCGGTCGTAGCGCCGGGAGGCGAGCATGCGCTGTGCTTTGCGGAGCCGTTCCTCGATCAGCCACTGTTCCAGGCTGATTCCCGCCGCGCTGAGCAGGGTGTAGAGGCGGCGCACCGAGATGGCGTGCTCTGCCGCGATCCTCTCCGGCGTCAGTTCGCCGTCGGCGAGGTGGGAGCGTGCGTAGGTCATGATCCGCGTGAGGAGGGTCTCGTTCATCGTGGCTCTGACCTCGGGGCTCTGTTCGGCGTGCGCGGCCGACAGGAGCAGTGCGCGGACGAGTTCCGTCGTGGCGGATCCGAGGGCCTGGACGCCGGGGTCGGTCTCCAGGCGGTCGGGGTCGCGGTGTACACCCCGCAGGTGTTCCAGGACCAGGTCGTGGAGCGGGCTGGCGCGCAGTTGCAGGGAGGCTCGTACGACGGTGTCGACCGGCACGTCGAGGCGGTGCATGTCGAACATGATGACCTGGGAGGCGCCGTCGCCGGACCAGCCGTATGTGCGGGGTGACAGCTCGTGGAAGACGCAGATGTCGTCGGGGCCCAGGAGGCGCTGCCGGCCGGCGACCTCGGCGCGGTGGATGCCTCGGGTCTGGAGGGAGACCGAGACGATGGGGTTGTCCCGGTGGTGGTGTACGTGGTGGTTCGTGCGCCGTACCTCGAAGCCCGAGTTCCGGGTGGCGAAGAGGTCCAGTCCGCCGACGCGCCATGCCTGCATGCGCGCGTGGATGCCGGTCTCCGGCTCCTCGTGGGCGACGTGGTTGGGTACCCGTGTGTCCGTCAGCGCGTGGTGGAAGGCGTCCACGCGCTCACGGGGCGGGACGGTTTTGAGGTCGATCAGCAGCACACCAAACTCCCAGAAGGACTGATTACGGCCAGTCTGCCTGAGCGGTGAGTGCTGTCGACGGCGGATGATGGTTGCGGGTTGGGGTGCCACGGGCCGCCGCGAGGTCCGGAAACCAGGGCGGGCGGCCTTGTGCGCATGGCGGTCCGCCCGGTGGGAAGTGCCTCAGGAGCCGGTCTGGACCTCACCCGCCTGTAGGCCCGCGACGGCTGCGCGGGGTGAGGTCGAGGGCTTGGCTGTGAGGAACTCTTCTCCCTTCTGCACGGTCCTCGCCTGCTGGCCGGTGGCGGTGAACTCCTCTACGGGCTAGGTGAGTTCGCGGATGCTCGTCGCGACCTCCGCGACGCCCGGCCCCGGTTTGACGACGGGTGGTGGCACCCGTGTGAGTCGGCTGCGTCCGCGTCGCCGGTCAGCAGGGCGCCGACCGGTGGCGGCGCGTCGGCACCCGCCCGCCGGCGGCGAGGGTGTGGAGACAGGCAGGTTGTCCTGCCGAAGCACGTCGAGCCGTCGCGAGGACACTCGCCGTGCAGGAGTGCGCGGACGGTCAGATCCCCGTGCACCCACGGAACACCAGGGAGCCGGAAGCGACGTCGGGCCCGCCGCGCGGAGCCTACGCGGAAGCGCTCGCGTGCCTGTCGGTCATCGCCGTGGAGACCACCCCCGCGCCGCTGTTCACGAGGTGGCACGGTGTTGAGATCGAGTAGCAGCACGGAACCCTCCAGGGGAGACGAGTTTCAGCCGCTCCGGCGCGTGTGGTGGGCGCCGACCTGCCAGTCCCGCGGCGTCACGCCGTACGCCGCGCGGAAGGCACGGGTGAAGTGGCTGGAGTTGGCGAAGCCCCAGCGCCGGGCGATCCCCGCCACCCCGAGCTCCCCGGCCATCGGCCGGAGCAGGTCCCGGCTGCAGCGCTCCAGCCGCTGTGTCCGGACCCACCCGCCGACCGTGGTGCCCTCCAGGTGGAACAGCTTGTGGAGGAAGCGGACGGACATGAAGTTCGCCTCCGCGATCGTGGACGGTGACAGGTCCGGATCGCGGAGGTTGCGCAGGATGTACTCCTTGACCCGCTCGAAGGAGGCCGCGCTCCGCGAACCCTGCGGCCGGGCGCGCCCGGCCCGGTCGTCGACGAACATCGCCAGCAGGTCGAGTGCCGTGGCCGCGGCCCGGCGCCCGACGGCCTCGTCCAGCTCCGCCGCCTCGTGCGCCATCCTCGACAGGTAGGTCGTCAGCAGCGCGGCGCTGCCCTCGGCGCCGCTGAACGCCGTGGCGGTGAGTGCCCGCAGGTCCTTCTCCTGCACATCCAGTTCCGCGCGGGGGAAGTGGAAGGAGGTGAAGACGAACTCCTCCTCGATCTTCTTCCGGAAGACCCGGGAGGTGTCGGTGATGGAGAACCCGCCGGGCCGGATGAGCGTCTCCCTGCCGTCCTGGTCCTTGAGGGCGGTGCCCCGTTCCTGGAGGGTGAGGAGGAGCGTCGGCGAGTCGCCGTCGGCGATCAGGCGCCTGTTGCGGGTCACCACCTGGGGCCCGGCCTGGACCCTGGAGATCTGCACGGAACCCAGCCGGTGGCCGGCGATCTCCCCGGGCGACGGCACCTCCTCCAGGAAGTCCACGGTCATCGGCACGAAGGTGTGGGACACGGTGTCCTGCCAGCTCTCCGCCCGGTCGGAGGCGGACAGCGATGCGGTGGAGAGAGATGCGGACACCGGGTTCCCCTCGGGTCGATGGGTCATCGGGACACCGGGCCCCGGGTGTCCCGCGGGTCGGACGGCTCGGTGCCGCCGCGGGTGTCGCGCCACTGGCTCGGTGAGATGCCGTACGAGGCACGGAAGAGCCGGCTGAAGTGGGCCGGATCGGTGAAGCCCCACCGCTGGGCCACGCCGGAGACCGTGCTGTCGCCGCTGTCCTTGCGGGTGAGGTCCTCGGCACTCGCCTGGAGCCGGCGGCGCTGGATCAGGCGGCTGACGGTGGTCCCCTCCCCTTCGAAGAGCTTGTGGAGGGAGCGGACGGAGATGCCGTGCGCGGCCGCGATCGTCTGCGGTCCGAGCTCCGGCTCCTTGAGGTGCCGGTCCACGTAGGCGTGGATCTCCCAGATCCGGGTGTGGCGGGAGTCCTCCGTGGCCGGCGCGTCACGGGAGGCCTGCTCGGTGACGAGGGTGGCCACCAGGTCGGCGAAGTTGCACGCCAGTCGACCGGCGACGAGCCCTGGGCAGTCCTTGGCCGTCTCGACCAGGGTCAGCAGGGACTGCTTGACCAGGGCGGCCACCGGGCCGCCGGCGTCGGCCACGGTGGCCGTCACCCGTTCCAGCTGCTCGTCCCGCACGCCGAAGGCCCGGCGGGGGAGCAGGCACACCCTGACGTCCACTCCGTCCGGGTAGTCGACCACATGGGGGGTCTCCGTGTACCAGAAGGAAACCGCTCCCGCGGGGACCTCGACCGTCCGGCCGTCCTGTTGCACCACGGCACCGGTGGCCCCCATGACGGCGACCACGAAGAACCCCTCGGCCTGCCTGGTGCCACGGGCGATCTCCCGCAGGTCGCGGGTGTAGCAGCGAGGGCCGGCTTCCGTCGTGATGAAGAGCAGGTGCCCCAACTGCTGGGTCGTCATCCGGCCCGGGTCCGACGCAGGCTCGTACGAGGCGACCGTCACGGGCATGGCGGCGATGGAGACGGCCCGGCTCCAGCGATGACCGGTGTTCCCGTCCTCCGGGAACCCGGCCGGGTCGGTCACGGATGTCATGGGTCCTCCCTCCGGTCGGTGTGGCATCCAGCATGGAACACGGGATGACTTACGTCGGCGGCTGAATGACTGTGAAGCGACTGTAGGTGATGTGTCGCCGGACACATGACTCTCAGCGCATTCCAACCGTGCAATGCGTGCACCTACACTGCAACGGTCCAGGTCAGAGCACTGACGCAGGCACAGAGGAACATCGGATGTCAGGCACCACACTGTTCGGCCGGGACGAGGAGCTGGCGGCCGTCGACGCACTGGTCGACGCCCTGCCCGAGCGTGGCGACGCGCTGCTGATCCACGGGGCCCCCGGGGTCGGCAGGTCCGCCCTCCTGGACCACGCCGCCGCCCGGGCCCGCGCCTGCGGATTCACCGTCCTCAGGGCCTCGGGTGTCCAGGCCGAGAGCGATCTGCCGTTCGCGGGGCTGCACCAGCTGACCCACACCGTGACGGACCGCATCCCGCGCCTCCCCGCTCCCCAGGCGCAGGCGCTGCTGGGGGCCTTCGGCATGGCGGAGCCGTCCCCCGGCGCCTCCGGGCCCCAGCTCTTCATGCTTTCCCTGGCCGCCCTCGGCCTGCTCGGCGAGGCAGCCGCCGAAGCCCCCGTTCTGCTGGTCGTGGACGACGCCCAGTGGCTGGACACACCGACCCTGGACGTCCTCGCGTTCATCGCACGCCGCGTCGGCGCCGAACCCGTCGGCCTGCTCGTTGCCGTCCGCGAGGACCGTACGGTGTGGCGGGGAGCCCCCGACATCCGTGAGCTGCACCTCAAGCCCCTGGAGCCGAGCGCGGCCGACGCCCTGCTGACCGCCCGCAGCCCCGGTCTCGCCCCGGGGACGCGCCGCCTGGTGGCGCAGATGTCGGCCGGCAATCCCCTCGCGCTGACCGAGCTCCCCGTCACACTGGGGGCGGACGGGGCGCCTCGGGAGTCCGTGCTGTCGCCCGGGCTTCCCCTCACCGCCCGACTGGAGCGGGCTTTCTCCTCGCGGTCGGCCGACCTTCCGTCCGACACGCACCTTGCGCTGCTGGTCGCGGCCACCGCCGACGACGGCGCGCTGACCGAGGTGCTCGCCGCGGCTTCGGCCCTGACGGGCACCGAGGTGTCCGCACGTTCCCTGGAGCCCGCCATCGCCGCGGGTCTGGTGCGCGTCGACGGGTTCCGGATCGACTTCACCCACCCGCTGGTGCGCTCCGCCCTCCTGGGCTCGGCCTCGCTCGCGGACCGTCTCGCCGCCCACGGCGCGCTTGCCCGCACCCTCCAGGGACAGCCCGACCGGCAGGCGTGGCACCGGGCCGCGGCCGGCGGCCGTCCCGACGAAGCGGTGGCGCGACAACTGGACCAGGCCGCGTTCAGCGCGAAGGAGCGCGGTGCCGCAGCCGTGGCCCTGACCGCGCTGGAACGCGCCACCGCGCTGAGCGAGGTGCCGTCGCGAAGCGTGGCCCGTCTCCTCGGTGCGGCGGAACTGCGCTTCGAACTCGGCCAGGCGGATCGTGTGTCAGCCCTGGTGCAGCAGGCCGAATCGCTGGGCCCCGACCTGTTGGAGCGAGCCCGGGTGGTCCTGCTGCGCGAATGGCTGGAGTCGGAGTCCGACACGAGCACGTCCCGGATCCACCTGCTGATCGCCACGGCCGAGCAGGCCGCCGAGGCCGGCGATCCCGAACTCGCGCTGCGGCTGCTGCGCGTGGCCGCGTGGCGGTGCTGGTGGGCGGACCCGGGGCGAGAGCTGCGGGAGCGCGTCGTGACGGCCGCCGAGCGGCTACCTGTCCCGGAACTCCACCCGGACCTGGTGTGCACGCTGGCGGGGGCCGCCCCGCTGGAGGCGTCGGCGACGGTGATCGACCGGCTGCGGCGCCTCGAACGTGAGGGCGGGTACGACGTCGTGACCGCCGCCACCCTGGCCAACGCGGCCATCATGGTGAACGGGTTCGACCATGTCACCGGATTCGCCCGCCACGCGGCGAACGGACTGCGCCGTCAGGGGCGTCGGGGCCCGCTGACCAAGACACTGGTGCTCCTCGCCCTCGCCACCGTGCACACCGTCGACTGGGAGACCGGACTCCCGGCGGCGGCCGAGGCCGCCCGGCTGGCCGAGGAGACCGCACAACCACGTTGGCTGACCGGTGCGCGGGTGGCGAAGGCACAGTTCGCCGCACTGCGCGGGGACGTGGACACCGCGCTGGTCGCGATCGGCGAGGCGGAGGGCCAGGGGCTGACCGTGGTCGACCCCTCCAAGCTCGCGTACATCCAGATCACCCGCGGCCTCATCGGCCTCGCCGCGGGCCATTTCGCCGAGGCGTTCTCCTGCGTCTGGCGGGTCTTCGACCCGGCCGATCCCTCCTACCATCCGTTCATGCAGACCATGGCCATCACCGAGTTGGCCGAGGCCGCCACCGACGACGACCAGCGGGCCATGGCGAAGGCCGCCCTGCGACAGCTCGTCACGTCCGCCGGGACGAGCGAGGTCCAGATGATCCGGGTGAACCTGGGATTCGCCCGGGCGCTGCTCGCCGACGACGAGCACGCCGAAGAGCACTTCCGGTCGGCGTTCGACCTGGACATGTCCCGTACACCCTTCGTCCGTGCCCGGCTCATGCTCGCCTACGGCACCTGGCTCCGGCGGCGCCGCCGGGTGATGGAGGCCCGCACTCCGCTGCGGATCGCCCGGGAGTCCTTCGCGGCCATGGGCGTGGAGCCCTGGCGTGAGCGGGCGGCCCAGGAGCTCCGCTCGGCCGGCGAGGGCAGCAGGGGCCAAGGCCGCCCCGACCGGGACCTGCTCACGCCCCAGGAGGTCCAGATCGCCCAGCTGGCGGCGCAAGGGCTCTCCAACAAGGAGATAGGTCGGCAGCTGCACCTGTCGCCCCGGACGATCGGCACGCACCTGTACCGGATCTTTCCGAAGCTCGGGATCACCTCTCGCAGCCAGCTGAGCGAAAAGCTGGGCACGGACTGAGCGCGACCCGTTCGACGGGCGGGCACGGGCTCTCCCGGAGATGTTCCGGCGGTGCACCGCGATAGGACACTCTGCGCACCGTTCGCGGGATGCTCAGGCGGTCCTCGGGCTCGTTCCCGCCCTGCCCGTCCTGTCGGGCGGTCGGGGAGCCGCACGTCCGCGGGGGCTCCCCGATCGTCGCCGGATGACCGTCATGCCGGCTGAACTCCCTTGACCTGAAAGCCTTTTCGTCATCTTCCGGCCGCCCCCGGAGCCGCTGCGCGGCCTCCCCTGAGGGGCGGGCGCCACCCGAGGCGACCGGCGGCACCGGTCGGGTGGAACCGCCGTTTCCTCACTTTGTTGAATGTTGTCCATCTGCTCCGCTCCTTGTATGAATGGCGTGCCAGGAAGGAGTGGATCATGACGATGTGGATCCAGCGCGCGCGTTCTGGAGGCGAGGCGCTGCAGACGTTGGTGGACGGCCTGGCCGAGGAGCTAGGACGCTCGGTCGTCCTCGACGACCCGCTGGTGCGGATGATCTGCACCAGCCGGCACTTCGGCGACGAGGACCGGGTGCGCGTGCGCACGCTGCTGCAGGGCATCGCGGACGACGAGATCATCCGCTACGTGCTGTCCCAGGGGGTCGCCCGGTGGACCGTCCCGGGGATCCTGCCGGGGCGCGACGACCTGGGGATGCAGCCGCGCTACTGCGTCCCGATCCACCAGCGGGGCCACATGCTGGGCATCCTGAAGGTCATGGCGGTGGGCGAGCCCCTCACGGAGGCCGAGACCGAGGCCATCGACCGGGTCGCCCGCACGGTGGCGGTCGAGATGTACGCCGATCGGCTGGCCTCGGACGTGGACGAGGAGCGCACCCGCCAGCTCTTGGGTTGGTTGGTCGGCTCGGACTCCGCGCTGCGTTGCGCGGCGCACCAGCGCCTGGTGGACGACGGCCTCCTACCGGCGGGCCCGCACGTGGTGGTGACCAGTGTGGTCGTCTCCGGGCAGCGGGGGCCGTCCGGCCAGATCGCGGTGGCGTTGCGGGGGGCGCTGGAGCCGTTCCGGCACGCCCGTACGGCCCGCGGTCTGTCGGCGGTCGACCAGGACCGGGCGGTCCTGGTGCAGGTCTTCGACCGGGAACCGACGGACGAGGAACTGGACGTGCAGTGCCGCGCGATCGTCCGCTCCCTGCGGACCTTCCTGGGCACGGACGTGGACGTCGCGGTGGGAGTGGGCGGCCGTAGGACGGCGCTGGCGGACGCGTGGATCTGCCACGACCAGGCCCGGGTGGCGGTGCGTGCGGCCCGTCGGCTGCCCCGGCTGGAGGGCGTCGGCGACTGGGAGCGGCTCGGGGAGTTCACGATGTTCCTCCAGCTGCCGGAGAGCGCGCTCAACGAATCCCTCCTGCCGAAGCCGCTGCGGCTTCTGCTGGACGGCGGCGGCAACTCCCGGCTGGAGGAGACCCTGCGCTGTTTCCTGGAGAACGCCGGGTCGGTGCCCAGGACCGCGGAGGTCCTGGAGCTGCACCGCACCTCGCTGTACTACCGCCTGCGCCGGATCCAGGAGATCACGGGCCTGGACCTGGACGACGGCGCGCACCGCCTGGTGCTGCACATGGGTCTCCAGCTCCTGGACCTGCTCCAAGTTCCCCGGGAGACCGACGTCCCCGGCGACCGTGCCGCCACGGTCGGTTGACCCGCCTCCTCGCCGAATCAGGCGGTTGCTACGGAGCGATGAAGTTCCATCAGGCAATCCCTGTGTCGGTCGGTGGTCAACGGGTTCACCCCGCCGTGAGGATCCTCAGTAAGAGCTACCGCTCCGCCCCTGGCGGCCCGCTGACGTCACATCCCGAATCCACGAGCCGAGAAGAACGGACAAGAACGAGCACCATGCGTGAACTGACCACGAACGACGGCGTGCGCCTGGCCTACCGCGACAGCGGTGGCGACGGGGTCCCGCTGGTGATGCTCCACGGCTGGGGGCAGACACAGGAGATGTTCCGCCACCAGGTCGAGGAACTGGCGCCGGGCCGGCGCGTCGTGACGGTGGACTTCCGCGGCCACGGCCGTTCCGGCAAGCCGCGCCACGGCTACCGCGTCGCGCGCCTGGCCCGTGACGTCCTCGGCCTGGTCGACCACCTGCGCCTGGACGCCTTCGACGCGCTGGGCTGGTCGATGGGCGCCTCGGTGTGGTGGAGCTTCGTCGACCAGCACGGCACCGGCCGCATCCGCCGGCTCGTCCTGGTCGACCAGCCGGCCGCGGTGGCGGCGGTGCCCTGGATGACGGAGACGGAGCAGCACGAGTCCGGCGCCCTCTTCGACGTCGCCGGGCTCCTGGAACTGGGCGCCGCGCTGGCCGGCCCGGACGGCGCCGAAACCCGCGAGGACTTCGTCCGCTCGATGTTCAGCGGCGACACCGACCCGGACCTGATCGCCTTCGTGACCGAGCAGATCCGCTCGACCCCGGCGTACGCGGGCGTCCCGCTGCTCTTCGACCACTGCGCCCAGGACTGGCGCGACGTCCTCGACCGCATCGACGTGCCGACCCTGGTGATCGGCTGCGAGGGGAGCCACGTGGACCCGGCGTCCCAGCGCTTCATCACCGAGCGGATCCCCGGCGCCCGCCTCCACGTGTTCCCGAAGAGCGTGGCGAGCTCGCACTTCCCGTTCCTGGAGAACCCCGGCGCGTTCAACGCCGTCGTGGAGGAGTTCCTCTCCTGACCTCCTCGCCCGATCTCCCCTTCCGCCGCACCCCGTTCCGTGGGGCGTGGCGGGCCCCAGCACCCGTACTGAACCCTCGAACCGGTCGGAGCCTCCCGTGATCCCGTCGGGTCCCTCACCCATGCCCGAACCCGAGTACCACCTGTATGGCCAGGCCGTCCGTGACGACGCCGGCGACTGCATCGACGTCCTGTCCCCGCCGCCCGGAACCGACCCAAAGGACTGCCTCCACGTCCTCCTGCACGTCCGGGGCGCCGCTCTGGTCCGACGCCACGGCATCAGCACCGTCCTGGCGCCCGGGGACCTGCTGATCGGCGCCACCCGTCACCCGGCGGGCCTGCTGCGGGACGCCGAGTGCCTGATGGTCGAGTTCCGCGTCCCCTGCTTCTACCTGGGCGTGCGCCAGGCCGACGTCCGGCGCACCGGCGGTCTGGTGGCGCGGGGGAACGAGGGCGTCGGCTCGCTCGCCGCCCAGTTCCTGCGGACCCTCGCCACCCAGGCCCCGGTGCACCGGGCCAGGCCGGGCAGCCGCCTCGCGCGCAGCGTCTCCGACATCGTCGCGATCCTGGTGAGCGAGCTGCTGGAGCGCGAGGGGCCGGAACAACCGAGCGGTGCGGCGGAGCTGCTGGCGCGGATCCGGGCCCACATCGAGGAGAACCTCGCCGATCCGAACATCGGGCCGGAGTCGATCGCCCGCTCGCAGCACATCTCGGTGCGCTACCTGCACAAACTGTTCCAGCAGGACGGGACGACCGTGGGCCAGTTCGTGCGGCAGCGCCGGCTGGACGCCTGCCGCAGGGAACTGGAGCGTCCGTCGCACCGGCAGAGCAGCGTCTCCGCCGTCGCGCACCGGTGGGGCTTCGTCAGCCACTCCCACTTCAGCCGGGCGTTCCGCGACGCCTACGGGGTCTCGCCCCGGGAGTGGCAGGCCTACGCCGCCCAGGCCGACGGCTCTCATCCCTCCTGAGTGCCCTGGCAAGCACGCTCGTCAGCCGGCGACGGGGATTCGTCAACCCGCGTACTCCAGCCGGGCTTTCGGGCCGCCTACGGGATCCCGCCGCGCCGGCGGCGCGCCCTGTGGGCCGGTGCCGGATGACGAGTCGCTTATCCTGGGGGAAATCCGTGCACGATCAGGCCAATGGGGCGGGCTCTCCGGCAGTACCGTCGGGTGGCGTGCGCGAGGCGTCGGAGGGCCGACCTTCCGCCAGGCGCGGACCGAGCCCACGCCCGGGCAGGCGTCGCGTTGCCGAGCCCTTCCGATCAGGCCAGGAGCGATGAGTTGTCCGATCCCACCCCTCTGCCCGAGCGGCGTCCGGTGCTCGACCGGGCGCTCCAGGAGTTCCTGGACGCCGGAGCCGGCCGGTCCGCGACGGGACTGCCGGACCTCTCCTTCCTCGCCCGCGACTTCCTCGCCCACGACGGCGTTCCGGGCGACGGATCGGGCGAGGAGACGGTCTGCGACGAGTACGAGGACCCGGACGACCCCTGCGGCGTCACCTCGGAGTGGCTCGCCCTGCCCTGCGGGCCCGGCGGGCGGGTGCACGTCCAGGTGACCAGGCCCGTCGGCACCGCCGAGCCCAGCCCGGTGGTGCTGTTCCTGCCCGGCCTCGGCTGGTCGCTCGGCGACGCCGACTGCTACGCCCGGCTGATCCGGGAGTTCGCCCTGGGCACCGACGCCGCCGTCGTCTACGTGGACTACGCCCGGGCGCCCGCGGCCCGCTACCCGGTGGCCGTCGAACAGTGCCACGCCGTGGCCCGCTGGATCCACGAGCACGGGCACGAGATCGGACTGGCGGGGGATCGGATCGCCGTCGTCGGCGACTCCGCGGGGGCCAACCTGGTGGCGGCCCTGACCTTGCTGGCCCGGGAACGCGGCGACGTCCCGCTCGCCCACCAGGTGCTGCTGTACCCGGTCACCGACGCCGACTTCGACACCCCCTCCTACCGCCGCTTCGCCACCGGCTACTTCCTGCACCGCGAGCACATGCGCCGCTTCTGGGACGACTACCTGCCCGAGCCCCAGCGGCGGAAGGAAACGACCGCCGCACCACTGCGCGCCTCGCTGGAGCAGCTCGTGGGGCTGCCGCCGGCGCTCGTGGTCACCGCCGAGGCCGACGTGCTGCGGGACGAGGGCGAGGCCTACGCGGCCAGGCTCCGCGCGGCCGGGGTCCCGGTGGTGTCGACGCGCTACCAGGGGGTGATGCACGGCTTCCTGCTCGTCGGCGGGCTCCATCCCACCGGTACCACCCGGGCCGCGCTGATCCAGGTCGTCGACACCGTGCACATGGCGCTGCACCGCCGGCCCTGGTGAAGCCGGACGACGTGGGTGCGGACGGCCGGTGGTCGGGGGCGGGCGGCTGCGGTCGGGTGCGGACGGCCGTCCGGGTCACTCGGCGAGGAAGGCCAGCAGCACGGTGTTGACTTCCTCGGCGTGGGTCCAGAGCAGGCCGTGCGGGGCGCCGTCGATCTCGACGTACTCGGCGGCGGGGAGCTCCTTGTGGAAGGGGCGCGCGGTGCTCTCCACGGGCAGGATGCGATCGCCGGTGCCGTGCAGGATGAGGGCCGGCACGTCGATGCGGGTGATGTCGCCGCGGAAGTCCGTGTACCAGGTGGCCGGCACGGCCGCGGCGGCGAAGGCGCCACCGGAGGCGGCGACGTTGAAGCTGTGGCGGACGGCCTCCTCGCTGATCCGGGTGCCGAGGTTCTCGTCCAGGTTGTAGAAGTCGTAGAAGAAGGCGGTGTAGTAGGCGTACCGGTTCTCCCTCACGGCCTCGACGATGCCCCCGAAGAACTCCTGCGGGGCGACGCCGTCCGGATTGCCGGCGGTCCTGAGCAGGTACGGCTCCAGGGAGGCGAGGAAGGCGACCTTGGCAACGCGGGCGGAGCCGTAGGAGGAGAGGTAGCGGGCGACCTCGCCGGTGCCCATCGAGAAGCCCACCAGGACGGCGTCGCGGACGTCGAGGGTCTCCAGCAGGGTGTTGAGGTCGGCGGCGAAGGTGTCGAAGTCGTAGCCGGTGGTCGGGTGGGAGGACCGGCCGAAGCCGCGGCGGTCGTAGGTGATGACCCGGTGGCCGGCGTCGACGAGGGCTGCGCTCTGGCGCTCCCAGGCGCGGCCGTCCAGCGGGAAGCCGTGGATGAGCACGACCGGCCGGCCGGTGCCGTGGTCCTCGTAGTAGAGGTCGATGGAGGTGGAGTTCTCCTGGCCAATGGTGATGTACGGCATGGGACTTCCCTGTCTTCCGGACCACGCCTGGGCTGCGATGGGCCAACGCTAGGGCCGGCCGCCGGTGGCCGATTGCCTGGGAGAGCACCCCGTGTCGTCCGAGAGCGCTGTGAAGGGCGCACCCGGGCTCCCGGGCTCCCGGAACTGTCGTTCGCCTGGAGGGCGGTGCCGGTCGTCCACGGGACGGCGGTGCCGCCGCCGGCGGGGATGCGCCGGACGGTGCCGAGGACGGAGTCCGCGGCGTACGGGTAGCCGGTGCGCTCGTCCCGGGCGAGGCCGCTGGGGTGCGGTCAGCGAGAGGGGCGAAGCGTGGGCGGGAGTGGTGAGGGCGCCCGCCGCCACCGCGGTGAGGGCTACCGCGGAGGCCTGGCACAGGGTGGTGATGCGAATGGTCGTTCCTTCGGGAGCGAGAGGTACGGGGACCGAGGGATCGAGGGCGACACCGTCACCTTAAGGAGGCGCCACTGCTCGTACTTGCGCCTCAGCGCACGGACCCTGCTCCGGCGGGGAAGCGGAGAGCGGGGCCCGTGCGGCGCGAGGTGTGACGGCGGAAGTTGCCCGCACGCGACGGGTTGAGTACGAATACTCATGGCACCGGCCGAGTGGATCGGGCACGATCGTCACCGTGCACGCGCCTGCACGGGGGCCGGGCGGCGAGGTGGCGGCCCGTCAGGATGCCGGGACGGCAGCCCGGTCGGGCGCCGCGTCAGGCCAACGGTATGGTCACTGCCGGGGGGTGACACCCCTTGTGCACGAAACACTGCATTCGGCTACGAACCCACGGGGGTCCTTGTGTCCATGGTCCGATCCACCGTCAGGATTCCGCTCGCGGTGGGCGCGGCCGCGATGGCCGCGGCCGTTGTCACGGGGTGCTCCTCCGACACAGTGACCGTCTCCGGCAATCCGGCGTCCATCACCGCAGCCCCTGCCACCTCCCCGGGCGCCGCCCCGACGGACACGCCGACGCTCCAGACGTCCGGCGCCCCGGCGTTCGGCACTCCCAGCAGCACGCCGACCGGCCCGCCGCTCCTCACCGGAGTGGACCTGCGCGCGTCCCTGCCGACCGCCACGGCGCTGCCCGCCGGGTGGACGATCAAGGGCAACGGCAACCAGGTCGACACCGGCACCACCATCAACGAGTACCGGGCCGACCCGCCGCAGATCAAGGAACCGTGCAACCAGATGCGGCTCGCCGGGACCATCTTCTCCCAGGGCTACAAGGTTTCGGGCGCGATGAACGAGGTCTACGACGGGGAGAACATGGTCCAGGTCTACCTGGCCGCCTACCGCCCCGGCGACGCGGCCCAGCTGCTCGGCGACCTGCGGGCGTACGCGGAGCGCTGCAAGACCTTCACCGGGAAGAGCGTGGACGGCAAACCGATCCCGATGACCGTGACGTTGAAGCCCGTGCCGGGGCTCGGTGACGAGGCCTTCGACATGAAGAAGGTTCCCACCGGCCCGTACAGCAGCGATGAGATCGTGGTGACCCGGATCGGCGACCGGGTACTGTTCCTCAGCGGCGACGACATCCTGGGCCGGCTGCCGAACATCATGCAGCTGGCGGTGCCGCTGGTGAAGACCATCAAGTAGGAGGCCCGGCCCCGCCCGCGCCGGGTCGGGAGCCGGGGCCGGCGCGGCGGCGGCCTGCGGGACGGCGTTCTGCGGGAGGGCGCATCCCCTGAGAAGGTCTTGGTAATTCCGTGCGGTGCCGCGGGCAGGCCGACCTACAAGGGGCCATACGTGCTGGGGCGGACAACCGGTCCGCCGCCCGCTCGGGGGTTCGGGCGCGGACCGGCCCTCTCAGTGTGTGCGGGCGGGCACCGCAGTGCCGCTGGGGTTGGTCCGGGGGGTGGTGTCAGGGGGTGTCTCCCCGCCAGTCCCAGCGGCGCGGGTCCGCGGGCCGGGGTCCGTAGTGGGCGCGGCCGCCGGCGCCGTATCGGCCGATCTCGGTGGAGAGTGCGGCGCCGTCGGCGAGCTGCTCGGTGCCCCAGCCGGTGACGTCCAGGAGGAGGCCGTCGAGCGGGCCTCCGACCAGCTCGCGGTACTCGTGCCCGGGCTGGGGGCCGGGGTCATCGTGGTCGGCGCCATAGACCCGGCCCCGCAGCAGTGCCTCGTCGTCCATGCCGCTCAGCGTCCCAGCCGGCACCGACACCTCGTGGCGGATCCGGGGACGCCGGGTCACTGGGCCCGCTCGGCGCCGGCTCCCGTTCGCGGGCGACCGGGGCCCCGGGTTCCAGGACGTGGCGGCTGGGGTCACAGATCGCTCAGGTGCTCACGGAAGACGGCTTCGAGCCTGGCGGCGGTGGGCTCGGCCAGGACCTCGTCGGACAGTCCGGCCTCCATGCCGGCCCGCGTGTTGAAGTCGACCCGGCCGTTCGCAGGTACGAGTTCCTGGATCAACCAGGCAGCGAACTCCGCGGCAGCGCCGGCGGTCGCGTTGCGCAGGGACACCCCCTCGTCGCCTGAGACGCCGGATCCGATGCCCTCGAAGGTCGTCCCGGACGCGGTGAAATCGAACCACCAGTCGTTCTCGTCGCTCGGGCCGTAGGCCCCGCCGTCCGCCGTGGTGTGCACGAACGCCTGCTCACCCTCCCGTCGGCGCAGTGCCTGGGTGAAGGTGTCGAGGGTGAGGTTCCAGGTGGTGTTGGGGGTGGGGGTGAAGACGAAGAGGGTGCTGGTCTCGGGGAAGGGGAATTCGGGCTGGTCGGGGGTCATGGCTGTGTCTGGTCCTAGATCGTGGGCGTGGTGAGGGGCCGGGCGGGATGTGACGGGCGTAGCCCTTGACGCCGTTGAGGGCCATCATGGTGCGCCAGTAGGGCACGGTGTTGGGGTCGTTGGTGACGATCTCCATGCCGATCACGCCGTCGGTGTCCCGGAGGCCGTCCTCCATGAGGCACGACGCCCGGTCGGGTTTCAGCGGCACGAGGGGCAGCTGGTACTCCGGGTAGCCGGCGACGTCCCACTGGTAGCGCTTGTCGGCTTCCGTGCCGCCGGAGAAGCCGCCGGTGACCAGGCCCGACTTCCACCGCAATTGAGCGGCCTCGGCCTCTGACCCACCGGCCGGCGCGGCGGGCCGAGGCCGTAGTCTCACCGCATGGAGAAGACCGTCACATACCTGGAGATGACCGACCCGGCCGAACTGCGCCCGTCCCCTCCGATCGCCGCGCTGACCCTCGTCCCGGCCGACGGCTCGTCCCCCGAGGTGCAGGCCGTCCAGGCGCGCGTCGGGGCGCCGCACGGCTGGCGCAGCACCGCCCGCACCGCCGCCGACTGGGCGGCCCACCTCGCCGAGCACCCCCGGCGCCAGTACTGGCTGCTGACGCACGACGGCGAGCCCGCCGGCGTCGCCAACCTGGAGCCGCACCCGGCCGGCGACGTGGAGATCACCACCTTCGGGCTCGTCCCGGAGCATGTCGGCCGTGGCCTCGGCGGCTACGCGCTGACGCTCGCGCTGCGCCAGGCGTGGGCCACCGAGCCGCTCGGCGCCGAGTCCGTCCGGCGGGTCTGGCTGCACACCGACACCAACGATCACCCGAACGCCCTGCGCAACTACGAGAGCCGGGGTCTGCGCCCGTACGACGTCCGGACCGAGACCGCCGGCACCGCCTGAGCCGCGTCCCGACGGATGTGTCCGGAGCGCCGCGCGCGGGACCGCTGGTCAAAGCGACGGCAGGCCCGCGCGGCGGCGGCGGACGACAGCCGCCACGGCGGCGCCGTTCGGCACGGAACCGAACGGCGCGGCCGCGCGGATCGGGCGATCAGACGATGACCGGACAGCCGGTGGAGTGGATGCGGCCGAAGTCGATGTGACGACGGCGGACGAGCACGGTCATGCGGGCACCGTACTGCCCGACACAGCCGCCCCGCCCGGAAACCACACATTCCCCACTCCGCCGGGTGACCGCGTTCGCGGGCTGCCGGCAGCGGGACGGCAAGCCGCCCTCCTGAGCCGGTGGATGACGGGCCATGAGACCGGGGTCCTACGTCAGCGCGACGGCGTACGCCGCAGGTCGGACCGTGAGCCCATCCCCGCGCCGTACGTGGTGCGGGTGCGGCGGAACGGAGACTGGAGGCACTTCCGAGGCACTGGTTCTGCACAGAGGACGGGCATGGTTCTGCGAGACGGACGGACGATTTCCGCGCTGACGGTCGGGGCGGTGACGACCGTGCTGACGGCGCTCACCCCCGTGACGGCGTTCGCGGCGGGCGATCCGCTCCAGCGGTACGGGCAGCAGCAACTCCGGTGGGAGCGTTGCGATGCGGGCCGCCCGGCGGCATTCGAGTGCGCGACGGTCAAGGTGCCGCTGGACTACGGCGATCCCGGGGGCCGGACGATCGACATCGCGATATCGCGGGTGAAAGCGGGCAGTGCGAAGCAGCGGCACGGGGTGCTGTTGATGAATCCCGGTGGCCCGGGCGGCCCGGGGCTGACCATGCCCGTGGAGATGGAGCCGCTGCTGCCGGCGGAGGTCCGGGACCGGTTCGACCTGATCGGGTTCGACCCGCGCGGGGTCGGGCAGAGCTCGCCGATCGGCTGCGACCTGACGGCCGACGAGCGGACCTTCCAACACCCGTACGCCGCAGGGACGTTCGCGAAGGACGTGGTCTGGGCCCGGACGGTGGCCGACAAGTGCTGGGCCAAGGCAGGTGACGTGCTGCCGCACATCACCACCCGCAACACGGCGCGGGACATGGACGTCGTCCGGGCAGCGCTGGGCGAGCGGAGGATCTCCTACTTCGGGCATTCGTACGGCACCTACCTGGGCGCCGTCTACACGCAGATGTTCCCCCAGCGCTCGGACCGGTTCGTGCTCGACAGCGCGCTCGATCCGGCGCTCGCGTGGCGGGGGACGCTCCGGGGGTCGGCGCCTGGGGCCGAACTCGCCTTCACCCGGTGGACCGAGTGGGCCGCCGAACACGACGCGGCGTACGGGCTGGGTGCCACGCCGGCGGAGGTCCGGAAGACGTACTGGGACCTGGTCGCCCACGCCGACCGCACGCCCGTCCCCACGGAGGACGGGACGCTCGACGGCGACGCCATCCGTTCCGGGTACGCCGCGTTCGTCCACGTCGAGACCGTCACCCCCTGGATCGTCGCACTGAAGGCCGCCGCCGCGGGCGGGCCGGCCGCGCCGGCGGTGCCGTCGGTCGTACCGACGGACAACACCGCCGCCGCCGTCTGGGCCGTCTTCTGCGGCGACACCCGCAGCTGGCCGCGCGACCCCGAGCAGTACCGCCGGGACGCGGTCCGCGACCGGGCCCGGTACCCGCTGGCCGGGGACCTGGGGGCCAACATCCAGCCGTGCGCGTTCTGGAAGTCGGCGGGCGAAGAGCCGGCCACCGTGGTGAACAACGACGTCAACGCGCTGATCGTGCAGAACCAGTGGGACCCCCAGGCGACACTGGCCATGGCCCAGGGCATGCGTCGGGCCCTGCACGGTGCACGGATGGTCACGGTGGCCGGCGGTGAGGGCCACGGCGTGGTGGTGGCCGGCCCCTCCTGCGCGGACGCCAGCGTCACCCGCTACCTGACCACGGGCCGACTGCCCGCGACGGACCTGACCTGCGGCGGTTAGGCCTTTCCCTCCCGGGCGCGCCCCCGCGCCCGGGAGGGTGGCCGCCGGGCCCCCCACGTCCCGCGCAACGGGCGGCTCCGGACCAATGGCACCCTGATTCGACCGCCGCGCAGGACCCGGTTCCGGTCACCGGAGGCGGTCCAGAGCGCCCTGGCCGGCCGGCCAGGGCGGCACCAGCGCCAGTCAGGACAGCAGCTGGGCGGGGACGTCGGTGGCCCGGGTGAACACCGAGAGCGGGTACTGGGTGTCGCAGTACTTGTTGCCGGTGGAGACCACACCGATCACCACACCACCGACCACCAGCGGCCCGCCCGAGTCCCCCTTGCAGACGCTGTCCGTCGTACCGGCCCGCGGCAGACCGCAGACCTTGAACTGCGGGGAGTCGCCGGGCGAGGTGTACGGGTCGCAGGAGGCCGGCGGAGCCAGCGTCAGCTCCGCCTGCTTGAGGTGGGTGCCGGGCCCGTCCGAGCCGGTGCGCCCGAACCCCAGCAGCGTGGCCGTGCGGCCGTACCGGTAGAGCGCCGCGTCCCCCTGGCGCGCCACCCGCACCGGTGTCTGTGGCAGCGGCCGGTCCAGGGTGAGGACGGCGGAGTCGTGCTCCAGGCCGGCGGTGTAGCGCGGGTCGACCCGGTAGCCCTTCACCCGGCGGACCTGACCGCCGGAGCCGGTCAGGTCGGTCCGTCCGGCGATCACCCGCAGTGAGCCCGGGTCGGCCGCCTCGGCCACGCAGTGGCCCGCGGTGAGCACCTTGGTCGGCGCGATCAGCGCGCCGGTGCA
>NZ_JBHVFE010000086.1:0-24140 GCF_042801945.1 Kitasatospora sp. NPDC057542 | reverse complement strand
CTTCCTGTGCGCGGAACAGCGCACAGGAAGAGCGGCAAAACGGCCGTCGGAGCCGGAGCCTTTCCGGTGGTCTCGGCTGTCAATCGGTCTTGATGCTGACCAGGATGTTCAGTTTGGACGCCTGGCGAGCGGGCCACAGGGCGGCGACCAGGCCGACCAGGCCGGCCAGGGCCAGGAAGAGCAGCAGCTGGCCGTAGGGGACCACGGTGGTGAGGGTCGGCAGGCTGGAGATCAGCGTGCGGTTGACCGCCCAGGCGGCGAAGGTGCCGAGTGCGACGCCGATCACCGCGCCGAAGAGCGAAATCACCACCGACTCCAGCCGGACCATCCGCTTGATGCCGCGGCGGTCCAGACCGATCGCCCGCAGCATGCCGATCTCGCGCTTGCGCTCGAAGACCGACATCGCCAACGTGTTGATCACGCCGATGACCGCGATCACCACGGCCATGCCCAGCAGGCCGTACATCATGTTCAGCGCGAAGGTGATCATCTTGCTGAACTCGTCGCGCATGTCCTGCCTGGTCTTGACCTCGACCACGGGGTTGTTGCCGGTGGCGTCCTTGATGGACTGCTTGAGGGCGGCACTCGGGCCGTCGGTGCCCTTGACCAGGACCTCGCTGAGATAGAGCTGGGGCTCGTGCTTGGCGATCTCGGCGCTGGCCATGATGACCTCGGAGATCATCGTGTTGCCCTCGTACACGCCGCCGACCGTGAGGGTGCCCTGGCTGGCGGCGCCCCCGGTGCGGTAGTCCACCTTGACGGTGGAGCCGACCGACAGGTTCTCCTTCTTGGCCATGTTGGAGTCGACCAGGATCTGGCCCTGCTTCAGTGCCGCGGCGGAGCCGCTGACCATCTTCGGCTGGACCAGCTGCTCGAAGCCGGCCGCGTCGAAGCCGCGGACCGAGTGCAAGGCGCCGCCGAGCTCCCAGAAGGCCCGGTTGATGGGGCTGGAGACCGCGACACCGGGGGCCTTGGCGATGGCGGCGGCCAGCTCCGGGGTCAGGTCGCCGGTGGCAAGGGTGACGTCGTAGTCGGCCTTCATGGAGCTGGTGACGGCCTTGTCCACCATGTCGGAGACCGAGGAGCCGAGCACGCTCAGGCCGGTGACCAGGGCCAGGCCGATGGTGAGCGCGGCGGCCGTGGCGGCGGTGCGGCGCGGGTTGCGCACCGCGTTGCGGCGGGCCAGCTTGCCAGGGGTACCGGCCACCTTGGCCAGCAGCGGGCCGACCAGGGCGATCACCGGACGGGACAGCAGCGGCAGCAGGACGAAGATCCCGATCAGCGCCAGCCCGACACCGGCACCCACCGGCACCTGGCCGGAGCTGCTCCTGGTGGCCGCGCCCGTCACGACCAGGCCCAGGCCACCGATGGTGAACACCGAGCCGACGACGTTGCGGATCACCAGGCTCTTCTGGGTGGCCGGCTGGTCCCCGCTGCTCATCGCGGTCACCGGGGCGATCCGGGAGGCGCGCAGGGCGGGGAGGACGGCGGAGAGGACGGCGACCAGGACACCGACCACCAGGGTCACCACGACCGTGGTCGGCGCGATCACCAGTGGGCCGGTGGGCATCCCGGGGGCCGTGGCGTGGATCAGGGACTGCATCCCGGCGCCGATGCCGATACCGGCGAGCAGACCCGCCGCCGAGGCGGTGACGCCGAGGGCCAGTGCCTCGACCAGCACCGAGCGGGTGACCTGCGAGCGGCTGGCGCCGACCGCGCGGAGCAGGGCCAGTTCCTTGGTGCGCTGGGCGACCAGCATGGTGAAGGTGTTGGCGATGATGAAGATGCTGACGAACAGCGAGATGATCGCGAAGACCAGCAGCATGGTCTTCATCTTGTCCGTGCCCTTGGCGATGACCTCGGCCTGTTCGTCGATCAGCTGCTGACCGGTCTTGGTGCGGAAGTCGCCGGCCTTGGGAAGGACGTTGCTCACCTGGTCGAGCAGGGCGGACTCGGTGGTACCGGACTTGGCCAGCACCGAGACGGAGCTGTACTGGCCGGGCGTCAGCAGTATCTTCTGCGCACTGGCGGTGTCCAACAGGGTGAGCGTGCCGCCGGAGGTGATCTGCGGGTCGTCGGTGGTGACGATGCCGGCCAGCTTGACCTCCAGGGCCGGGCCGTTGCGTGCGATCCGGACGGTGTCACCGACGTGGTAGCCGCCCTTGTCGGCGGTTGCCTTGTCGAGTGCGACTTCCTTGGGGCCGGACGGGGCCTTGCCCTCCACCAGCGGGTAGCGGCTGTCCTTGCCGGAGGGGTCGGGCACGTAGTTGCCGCCCATCGCGCTCCAGACCTCGCCGATCAGGTTGCCCTTCTTGTCCGACACGCCGATGAAGCCGGAGACCACACCGCGTGACTTCGCCGCGCCGGGCAGGGCGGCTATCTGCTTGACGGTGGCGTCGGTCAGCTTCTCGGTGTTCTTCTCGTCCTCAATGTTCCCGCCACCCATCCGGGTGCCGACGGTGCGGTCGGTGACCAGCACGGAGACGTCGGTGTAGCTCTTGGCGAAGCTGTTCTTCATGGCCTGGCCGAGCGTGTCGGAGAAGACCAGGGTGCCGGAGACGAAAGCGGTGCCGAGCAGGATGGCGAGTGCCGTCATCAACAGGCGGCCCTTGTGGGCCAGCACATTGCGCAGTGCGGTGCGATACATGGGTTGCGTCCTGGGAGTTCGGGGGGCGGCTACTGGCGAGGCGTCAGCTCGTCCGACCCTTGGCGTCGAAGCGGCGCATCCGGTCCAGGACGCCGTCGGCGGTCGGAGCGGTCAGCTCGTCGACGATCCGGCCGTCGGCGAGGAAGACCACGCGGTCCGCGTAGGAGGCGGCCACCGGGTCGTGGGTGACCATCACCACGGTCTGGCCCAGCTCGCGCACGGAGTCGTGCAGGAAGGAGAGGATCTCCGCGCCGGAGCGGGAGTCGAGGTTACCGGTGGGCTCGTCGGCGAAGATGATGTCCGGCTTGCCGGCCAACGCGCGGGCGCACGCCACGCGCTGCTGCTGGCCGCCGGAGAGCTGGGACGGGCGGTGCGAGAGACGGTCGGAGAGGCCGACGGTGTCCACCACCCTGTCCAGCCAGGCCTTGTCGACCTTGCGGCCGGCGATGTCCATCGGCAGCGTGATGTTCTCCAGCGCCGTCAGCGTGGGCAGCAGGTTGAACGCCTGGAAGATGAAGCCGATCTTGTCCCGGCGGAGCTTGGTCAGCTGCTTGTCCTTCAGCCCCACCAGCTCCATCTCGCCGATCATCGACGAGCCGGAGGAGACGGTGTCCAGGCCGGCCATGCAGTGCATCAGGGTGGACTTGCCGGAACCCGAGGGACCCATGATCGCGGTGAACTCGCCCTGCGGGAACACCACGCTGACGTTGTCCAGGGCGACCACTCGGGTCTCACCCTCGCCGTAGACCTTGTTCAGACCGGTGGCTCGGGCAGCCGCCTGGCCGGTGCGGATGGCGTGCGCGGACATCGTTGTCACGGGAAACTCCTTGTGTTACGGGCAGTCGGCCGCTGATGACCGACTGCCAATTTCTCTGATGGGCAAGGCATGGAACTCCAGCCGTTGCTCCATGGTTTTTCAGCGATCACCGAAATCAGCCGCCCTGCCGAGTGGTTGAGCCACCATCGCTGGTCGTACGCACCCGACCGCATCCCATTCGCGGGTACTACACGACACCGGTCCTCGCGCACGGCCAGGCAGCGTCCACGCCCTGGTCGAGGGCGTGGCGGGACACGCGACCGGGACCCATCGACGACGCCCTGTTCCTCACCCCCCGTCGCGGCGGTGGCGCGCGACGGGGATGACGGACGGGTGCGCCGGGCTCAGCCCGAGCGGCGCAGCAGGGTGATCCGCGAGCGGGTCATCAGCGCCGCGAGGGCGGCCGCGAGCACCGGCAGCAACAGCACGGTGGCGGCGAGGGTAGGCCACGGGAAGACCAGGCTCGCCTTGTTGGCGAGCTCCTCCGGGCTCATGCCGGGGTAGCTGCTCGCCGCGGCCTCGACCTTGCGCAGGGCCACCCCCGGCACCACGCCGCAGACCACGCCGAGCAGGGCGCCCATGGCGGCGATCACCCCGCACTGGAAGCCGGACAGCGAGCGCCGGATGCGGGGCTCGGCGCCGACCGCCGCGAGGGTGGTCAGGTCGCGCTGGGAGTCGGCGGCGGCCAGCCCGGTGGCGATGCCGGCCGCGCCGAGGGCGACGATGCCCGCGAAGACGTTCAGGCCGAGCTGGATCAGTCCGGCCGGGGATTCGTAGCCGCGTTCGATCTTGAGCACGTCGTGGTCGGCGAGCTTGGCGAGCGCGCCGTCGGCCTTCTGCTGGGCGCGGTCCGAGGGCATGGCACCGGGCAGCCAGACGGAGCCCGCCGGGGCGGTGGCAAAGCCGAGCCGGGCGACGGTCTCCTGGCTGAGCACGGCCTGGGCGGGGGCCTTCAGCGCGGGCTCGGCGAGGACGGCGTCCACGCTGATCTCGGTGATGGTGGGCTTGCCCTGACCGCTGCCGGTGACCGGAGTGCTGTACCGCAGGGCGGTCTTGCCGTCCTTGATGTAGCGGGCGTCGAAGACCACCGCCTTGCCGGCGGCGAGGGCCTGGCCGGCGGCCGGGTCGGTGACTCCGTAGAGGTTGTGCAGCAGGGTGGCGCCCCCGGACGTGACCGCAGTGAACTGGCCGCCGCGGCGGTGGTCCGCCTGGCAGCGCTTGTCGGTGCTCATGACGTGCTCGCTCTCGGCCAGGGAGAGGGTGTCGCCCGAGTCCATGAGCGGGCAGCGCTCCTCCTTGGGCAGTTCCACGCTGATGTAGCCGCAGTAGCTGCCCTCGGCGCAGTCGCCCTTCGGCTCGACGCGCCGGATGTCGGCGCGCGGGCCGAGGTCGGGGATGCTGCGTTCGACGGCCTCGCGCATCTGCGGCAGCAGCTTGGCGTCGGACAGCCAGCCGCTGCCGAGGATGACCGCCCCGGACGGACCGGAGGCGATGTACTCGCGCCGGTACTGCTCCTCGTAGCTGGCGATGTAGACGCTGACCGCGACGGAGCCGGCGACGGCGGCCATCACGGCGGCCACGGCGGGCGCGGTGCGGCCGCGGTGGCGCACCGAGTCGCGCAGGGCGAGCCGGGGGCCGAGCGGGAGCCAGCGGCCGAGCCGGCCGAACAGGCCGACCAGGTAGGGCACGAGGGCGACCATGCCGAGCTCGGCGAGGGCCGAGCCGCCGAGGACCGCGAAGCTGCGGTTGCCGACGCCGCTGGTGGCGCCGTACAGGGCGAGGGCCGCGCCGCCGCCGACGATCAGCAGCCCCGCGACGGCGAGCTTGCGGCTCGGCGGCTTGAGCGTGTCACGGCCGGTGAGCGCGGCGACGACGTCCTGGCGGGAGGCCTGGACGGCGGGCACGACGGCGGCCAGCAGGCCGGTGACGAGCCCGACCAGGAGGATGCCGAGCAGGTCGAGCGGCGGCACGGCGAAGTGGCCGAAGCGCCGGCCGGAGCGCTCCTCGGCGGTGGTGCGCAGCAGGGCGACCAGGCCGGTGCCGAGGCCCAGGCCGATCACGGCGCCGGTGATGCCGAGGACGATGCCGCCGCCGAGCACGACCGCGCGGACGTTGGCGCGTTCACCGCCGGCGGCGGCGAGCAGTCCGAGCTGTCGCCGGGAGCGTCGGGCGCCGACGGCGAAGGCGGGGCCCGCGAGGAGGACGATCTCCAGCAGGGCCATGCCGACGACGGTGGCGAGGATGACGATGTCGGTCCGGTTGAAGTAGCTGGTGCCGACGGAGTGCTTCTGCTCGGCGTAGAACGGGACGTCGGCACGGGCCGGCGGGTCGGCCAGGACGGCGCGCGAGGTCACCTGGAAGCCGTACTCGTTGAGTTCCTTGACCTTCTGCCAGTCGATCGTGGCCCCGGCCGGGAGCTTGACCAGCCAGCGGGAGGTCTCGTCGGGGGCCTGCGTCGTGGCGTTGGAGCCCTGCATCGGGCCGTTGGAGCCGTCCGACGGCTTGGGGAGGCGGTTGAGCACGGTGCCGGGGCGGGCGGTGAGCTCGGTGGCGCGCAGTTCGCCGGGGTACTCGTAGACGCCGGTGATGGTGAAGGGGCTGGTCTCCAGGCCGCGGACGGCGGTCTTGTCCCCGATCTTGAGCCCGGAGCGCTTGAGGAAGTCCCGGGTGACGGCGCCCTCGGTGTCCGCGGCGGGAGCTCGGCCGTCGACGAGGTTGATCCGGCCCTGCCAGACCGGGTCGGTCAGGTCGGCCTCGCTGACCCGGGTGCTGAGCAGGCCTTCGGCGCTGGTCGCGGCGGTGTACGGGCCCTGGAGCTCGGGCACCAGGGTGGCGCCGGCCGGGAGCAGCTGGCGGGCCAGCTCGGCGGGTGCGGTGTCGAGGGCGCGCTGCTGCGCGGGGGTGTACGTGGGGGCTTCGCCGTCCTTGGCATCGTCCTTGGGGCTCTGGATGGTGAGCCCCTTGTCGGGGTCGGGCGCCTGCTTGACGGAGGAGCCGCGTTCGACCATGTGCACTTCGCCGGCCGCCTGGCCCATGTACCGGACGGCGCGTTCGGCGGGCGTGAGTTCGGCGCTGCGGAAGACCACGTCGGCGCCGGTGACGCCGAGGACGGGCAGGGCGACCATGGCGATGACGAGGGCGCTGCGGCCCTTGGAACGCAGGGCGTCGCGGCGGGCTATGCGCAGGGCCACCCGCCATGCGCTGAGCTTCACTCGTCCACCTTCATGCTGTTGGTGGCGGCGCTGACGAGCAGGCTGGCGGCGTCCTGGCTGACGGACTCGTCGACCATGCGGCCGTCGCGCAGGAAGACGACCCGGTCGGCCCAGGCGGCGTGCCGGGCCTCGTGGGTGACCATCATGGCGGCGGCGCCGGCGTCGCAGCGGGCGCGCAGGACGGCGAGGACGGCCTCGCCGGTGGTGGAGTCGAGGGCGCCGGTGGGTTCGTCGGCGAGGACGAGGCGGCGGTCGCCGATCAGGGCACGGGCGATGGCGACGCGCTGCTGCTGGCCGCCGGACATGTCGTCGGGGAAGCGGTCGGCGAGTTCGGGGATGCCGAGCTCCTCCAGGGCGGCGACGGCCTCGCGGCGGGCGGCGCGGGTGGACAGCCCGTCGAGTTCGCGCGGCAGCGAGATGTTCTCGGCGGCGGTGAGCGCCGGGATCAGGTTGTAGTCCTGGAAGACGTAGCCGACGGAGCGGCGGCGGACCTGGGCGAGCTTCTTGCGGTTGAGCTCGCCGAGGGCGACGCCCTCGACCAGGACCCGGCCGCCGCTCGGGGTGTCCAGGCCGCCGGCCAGGGTGAGCAGGGTCGACTTGCCGGAGCCGGAGGGGCCCATGACGGCGACGAACTCGCCGGGGTGGACCTTGAGGTCGACGCCGCGCAGGGCCTGGACCTCGGCGGCGCCGTGGCCGTGGACGCGGGTGACGTTCTCCAGGTGGAGCACCGGCGCCTGCCTGGCCTCTTCGGTGTGGGACACGAATTCCCCCCTTGTGCTGGGTGTGGGCCCGGAGTCGGGGCCGGGCCTGGTGGTTCGGGTGTTGCGGGGGCTCAGGTGCGCAGGCGGCGGCCGCGCCTGGCGGGCGCGGCGCTGTCGCGGGCGGCCTCGGCGGTGCGGTTCTGCAGGACTTCGGCCTGCTGGGCGAGCCGGGTCTCGCAGTGGTCGAGCCAGCGGACCTCCGCTTCGGTCTGGAAGATCAGCTGGTCGAGGACGAGCAGCCAGGCCAGGTCGTGGCCGGCCGAGGGCACCGTGCCGGGGCGCGCCTCGCCGGACAGGGCGCGGCCCTTGAGCCGGGTGTAGTCCTGGAGCGCCTTGATGCTGTGCCGGCGCTGGCCCTGGACGACGGCCGAGACGTCCACCCCGGGGACGGTCACCGCCATGGCGAGCTTGATCGCCAGTTCGTCGCGCGGGGGGTTGGTCCGGGGCACCGGGGTGTCGAACCAGGTCCGCAGTTCGTCCCGGCCGGCGTCGGTGGCGGCGTAGAACTGGTGGCCCTCGTCGTCCTCCCCCGCGGGCTCGACCAGCCCGTCGCGCTCAAGCCGCGACAGCGTGGTGTAGACCTGCCCGACGTTGAGCGGCCAGGTGGCGCCGGTGCGCGCCTCGAACTCGGTGCGCAGCTGGTAGCCGTAGCGCGGGCCCTGGTCGAGCAGGGCGAGCAGACCGTGACGGATGGACATACCGAGTATGTATACCCGGTATGTCCATCCGTCTCAAGCCGAGTACCCATCCCCCGGCGACCGGGTACCGTCGTGCGGTGTGAGCCAGTTGCGCATCGCCACCTTCAACCTGTTGCACGGCCAGCCGCTCGCCCCGGACGGCGCCCCGCGGCCCTACCCCTCCGACGCCGGCACGCCGCTGGCGGATGCGGTGGCCGCCCTGGACGCCGACGTGCTGGCGCTCCAGGAGGTGGACCGGCACCAGTCGCGTTCCGGCGGCACCGACCAGGCGGCGGTGGCGGCCTCGGCGATGGGCGCCAAGGACTGGCGCTTCGCCGCCGCGCTGCACGGCCGCCCGGCGCCGGTGGCGGGCTGGGTGCCGGAGCCGTCCGGCCCGAACGGCCTGCGGGTGTACGGGCCGGACGAGGTGGACGACGGCTCCCCGCCCTCCTACGGGACAGCGCTGCTGACGAGGCTTCCGGTACGGCACTGGCGGGCCCGGCGGTTCGCCCCGGCGCCGTTCGGGCTGCCGCTGCGGGTGGCCGGGCGGCGCGGGCTGACCCCGGTGCCGGACGAGCCACGGGCCGCGCTGGCGGCCGTCCTGGAGGGCGAGCGGGGTCCGTTCACCGTGGTGGCGGCGCACCTGTCCTTCGTCCCCGGCTGGAACATGGCGCAGCTGGCCGGCATCCGGCGCTGGATCGCCGACCTCCCCCAGCCGTACCTGGTGCTGGGCGACTTCAACCTGGTCGGCGCGGTGCCGCGCACGGTGCTCGGCGGGGCGACGGTGCTGGAGCGCACCGCGCCCCGGGTGCGGGTGCGCGAGCTGCGGGCGGCCCGGCGGGCCCGGCCGGCCCTGGCCGAGCCGCAGCGGCGCCGGGCGCGCGGGCCGCGCCCCCGACTCCAGGGCTGGCACGACCTGGCGCGCACGCCGACCTACCCCTCGCACCGGCCCGCGGTGCAGTTCGACCACGTCCTGGCGATCGGCGTGCCGCGCACGGCGGTCGGCCCGGCGGCGGCGCCGCGCGCGGCGGTGTCGGACCACCGCCCGCTGCTGGTCGAGGTGTCGCTGTAGGCGCGAGCCCGCCTGGACGTACCTACTGGGGCGTCAGGACTCCACCCTGCTGCGGGAGGTGAACGGTGCTCATGACCTGGGGTCCCGTCGGGCCGAGCGCGGGCGGGGGGTCGAACTGGAGCAGCAGCATGGCCGCGTCGTCGCCGAGCTGGCGCCCGACGTGGCGCACCACGTCCTCGTGCAGGCGCTGCAGGACGTCGGCCGGGCGGCCGGCGGCGCAGCGCGGGAAGCGTTCGGCCAGCGGGTAGAAGGCGCCCGTGCGGTCGCGGGCCTCGATCACCCCGTCGGTGAACAGCAGCACCCGGTCGTCGCCCTGGAGCAGCAGCCGGTGCACCGGCGGGCGCACGTCGGACGGGTCGAGGACGCCCAGCGGCGGTACGGTCTCGGTGAGTTCGAGCGGGCTGACCTCCCCGCCGCGCAGCAGCAGCGGGGCGGGGTGGCCGCAGTTGACGATCTCCGCGGCACCGTCGGGCCCGACGCCGATCAGCACCAGGGTGACGAACTCCTCCTCCACGCCCGGGTGGTCGTTCTCGTGCAGGGCGCGGTCGAGACTGACGGCCAGCCAGCCGGCCACCCGGTCCAGGGCGGCCTCCTGGTGGGCGGCCTCGCGGAAGGCCCCGAGCACGGCGGCGGCCGTCTCCACCGCGCCGAGGCCCTTGCCGCGCACGTCCCCGACCACGGCCCGCACCCCGTGCCGGGTGTTGACCACCTCGTAGAGGTCGCCGCCGATCCGGGCGTGCGCGGCGGCGGCCTCGTAGTGGACGGCCGCCCGGACGGTGCCGACCCGCTCGGGGACGGGCCGCAGCAGGACCCGTCGGGCGATCGAGGCGACCAGCTGGGCGTCGGCCAGCGCCCGCTCCTGGCGCAGCCTCAGGGTGGCGCTGACCCAGCCGATCGCGGCGACGAGCAGGATCGCGAAGACGCTGGCGGCGTGCACGGACTCGCCGAGGGTGTCGCTGCGGAAGGCCATCAGGAAGGCCGCCGCCTCGGTGCCCAGGCCGATGGCGAGCGGGTACCAGGTGCGGCGGCTGACCACGGCGGCCAGCGCGGGCACGGCAGTGAGGGCCGGTTCGACCGTCACCCTGGTGCCGCTGAGGTAGTCGAGGGCGACGATCAGCACCATGCCGATGAACGGCAGCGCGAGTGCCGTCCTCGGCCAGGTGCCGGTCGCGCGCGGGGCGGGCCCCGGTGTCGGCCCGGCGAACCGCTCTCTGATCCATCCGGTCGCGCTCAACTTCGGTCTCTCCAGCAGAAGACGCCGATGCCCAAGGGCACCTGCGGTGATGACTGAGGGTTAGGGAATGCGGGCCTCGCTGGCGGCCGGAGCACGGGGGTTGACCGGTTACCGACCCCACAATAGGCGCGAAACGTGCACGACGCACAGGTTTCGGGCACTGGCGCGATGACTTGGATGCTCTGCGTGACTCAATAGTCACTGTTCCCGATCAGGAGCCGTTCCAACTCTTTTCGGTCGGGAAGTCCTGTCGGACGCACGATCCGGCCACTGCGGACGTACAGGAACGAAGCCGTGACCTGCTCGGGATCGACGCCCGCGTGCTCGGCCCAGGCCAGCCGGTAGACCGCGAGCTGCAACGGGTCGGCGGTCTCCTCCCGGTGGGTCTTCCAGTCCACCACTTCGTAGCGTGACGCACCGACGGATTCCGACAACGCGTCATCCTCCCGGTAGACCGCGTCGATCCGGCCCCGCACCACCCGGCCCGCCAGCACCAGCTGGAACGGCACCTCCACCCGGTGGGGCCTGCGCTGCGCGTACGGGGTGCGCAGGAACGCCTCCTTGAGCCGTTCCAGGTCCTGCTCGTCCTCGATGCCGTCGTCGTCGGCGCCGGGCAGGGCTCCGGGCTCGACGAGCAGCAGCGGCTCGATCCGGGACTGGACCCAGGCGTGGAAGCGGGTGCCGCGCCGGGCCGCCGGCTGCGGCGGGCGCGGCATCGGGCGGGCCAGGTCGTGCGCGAAGCCGTCCGGGTCGGCGGCCAGCCGCAGCAGCTGGGTGGCGGACAGCGCCGCGGGCAGCGGCACGTCCCGCGCGGTGCGCCGGGAGCGCTCCAACTCGCCCAGCAGCGCGGTCAGATCGCGGTCCCAGGAGGCGATCTGGCGCTGGTCCTCGGGGGCCGTCTCCTCGGCCTCGGGAGCGGGCGCTCCGGCCACCCGCGCACGCACCACCTCGGCGACCCGGCGGCGGGCGTGCTGGGCGGCCGGGTCCAGCGGCAGCGGCCAGGGGCGCTCGACGGGTGCGGCCAGTGCCGGGTTCCCGGCGCCCTTCTCCGGCTGCTCGGCCCAGTGCTCGACCTCGCCGGCGCCGGGCCGCTCACAGTGCTCGCGCAACCGCTCCAGGAAGGCGGACGGGCCACGGACGGTCTTCTGGCTCGGCCCCCACCAGTGCCCGGAGGCCAGCAGCAGCGACCGCGGCCGGGTGAACGCCACGTAACCCAGGCGCAGTTCCTCGGTGCCGGAGTGCTCGGCCAGCTCCTTCTTGAACGCGGTCATCGACTTCCCGTTCCACCCCCCGCGCACGTCGGGCAGAGTTTCGGCGTCGCCGCGCAGGGCGTGCGGGAGCACGCGCTTGGTGCTCGTCCAGCGTTCGCGCGGGCTGGACGAGGGGAACGCGCCCCGCACCAGGCCTGGGACCGCCACCACGTCCCACTCCAGGCCCTTGGACTTGTGCGCGGTGAGCACCTTCACGGTGTCCTCGCCGCCGGGCAGGCTGCTGTCCAGGCCGCGCTCGTACTCCTGGGCGGCCCGCAGGAAGCCGAGGAAGGCCGACAGGCCCGGGTCGCCGTCGAGGTCGGCGAAGGAGGCGGCGACGTCCAGGAAGGCGTGCAGGGTCTCCCGCCGGCGGGCGGCCAGGGCCTGCGGGGAGGCGGCGAGTTCGACCTCCAGACCGGTGACGGACAGCACCCGGTGCAGCACGTCCATCAGCGGGTCGGCGAGCGAGCGGCGCAGTTCGCGCAGCTCGGCGGCGAGCCGGGCGAAACGCACCCGCGCCTCGGCGGAGAACGGCAGCTCGTCCGGCTTCCCCTCCTCACCGGACGGGGCGTCGAGGAAGGTCTCCACCGCGTCGGCCAGCGAGACCACCTCGGTCGGGTCGGCCTCGGCGACCGCGGCGGCCAGCGCCTCGACGCCCTCGGGCCGGTCGGTGCGCACCAGGTCGGCGGCCCGGCGGCCGAGCAGCGCGAGGTCGCGCGGGCCGATCCGCCAGCGCGGTCCGATCAGCAGGCGCACCAGCGCGGCGTTGGCGGTCGGGTCCTGCAGCACCTCGCAGACCGCCACCAGGTCGGCCACCTCGGGCAGCTGCAGCAGCCCGCCGAGGCCCACGACCTCGACCGGCACCTCCCGGGCGACCAGCGCGGCGTGGATGTCCGGGAAGGCCGCGCCGCCGCGGCACAGCACGGCGATCCGGCCCGGCGCGGTGCCGGTGCGCACCAGGTGGGCGATCGAGTCGGCGAGCCAGTCGATCTCCTCGGCGTGGGTGGGCAGCAGCGCCGTGCGCACGTAGCCGTCCTGCTCGGCACCGGGGGCCGGGCGCAGCGCCTCCACGCCCTCGTGCATCTCCCGCAGCGGGGCGGCGAGCTCGTTGGCGAAGGCGAGCAGGCGTCCGCCGCTGCGGCGGTTCTCGCTCAGCGCGTGGCGGTCGGCGGGGCGGCCGTCGGCCTTCGGGAAGTGCCGGGGGAAGTCGTCCAGATTGGCCACGGAGGCGCCGCGCCAGCCGTAGATCGCCTGGCAGGGGTCGCCGACGGCGGTCACCGGGTGGCCGCTGCCGGTGCCGTCCGGGCCGGCGCCGAACAGACCGGCGAGCATCAGCCGCTGGGCGACCGAGGTGTCCTGGTACTCGTCCAGCAGCACCACCTTGAACTGGCCGCGCAGCAGCCCGCCGACCTCCGGGCGCTGCTGGGCGAGCCGGGCGGCGGCGGCTATCTGGTCGCCGAAGTCCATCAGCCCGGCGGAGCGCTTGCGGCGCCGGTAGTCCTCGACCAGCCGCAGCAGCTCCAGCCGGGCCCGGGCGGTGGCCGGGACGGCCCGCAGGTCGTCGTTGGTCAGCTTGACGGTGGCGAGGGTGTCCAGCAGCTCCTCGTCGAAGTCGCGCAGGGTCTGCGGCTCGACCAGGTGCTCGGCGAGCTCGCCGTCCAGCGCGGTCAGGTCGGCGACCAGGTTGGCGAAGGTGCCGGTGAGCGCGGGGAACGGGCCGCGGGCGGTGCGCAGCACCTTGGCGGCGAGCTGGAAGCGGGTGGCGTCGGCGAGCAGCCGGACGTCCGGCTCGATGCCGATCCGCAGGCCGTGCTCCTTGAGCAGGCGGCCGGCGAAGGCGTGGTAGGTGGAGATCTCCGGGTCCCCGAGCGCCTCGGCGGCCCGGTCCGTGACTCCGGCCCGCAGGAGGGAGAGGCGCACCCGTTCGGATAGCTCACCGGCGGCCTTGTTGGTGAAGGTGAGGCCGAGCACCTCCTCGGGCCGCACGGCGCCGGAGCCGACCAGCCAGACGACCCGGGCGGCCATCACCGTGGTCTTGCCGGAGCCGGCGCCGGCCACGATCACGGCCGGCTCCAGGGGGGCGCCGATGGCCGCCATCTGCTCCCGGTTGAACGGGATCCCCAGCAGCTCCTTGAGCTGGTCGGGATGGCTGAGCACGGCGGTCACCCCGCAACCGTAACCGGAGCGACGGACAGGCGCTCACGCCTGTCCGCCCCGCCCCGAGCCGAAGGGCGCGCCGGTGCCGAAGGCGGGGGCCCCTCCTGCCCGATGGCGGGCAAGGAGGGCGAGCGACGAGCGACGAGCGACCGACGAAGGAGGGAGTGCCGGAGCGAAGGGTGTCGGCGCGGGTCCGGGCGCCCGGAGGCGAGCGGGCGAGTCACGGACAACCCTCACTCGACCAGTTGGGCGCCGTCGCGCTGGGCGGAGCAGCTACGGCGGAAGGCGCAGCGGTCGCAGCCGCCGCCGGTCTGCGGGACGAAGCGCTCGGCGAGGACCTTCCCGGCCGCCTCGGCGAGCAGGTTCTCGATCCAGGGTTCGCCCTCCGGCGGCTCCTGCCGCTGCACCTTCGGGGCGTCCTGGGCGGCCTTGGCGGCGGGCTCGCGCAGGTGGACCAGTTCGGCGCCGCCGGTGTCCGGCGGGTGCGCGGTGAAGCCGGGCAGCTCGTTGAGGGCGCCGGCCCGGACGGCGAGCTGGTAGACGGCGAGCTGCTTGTGCTCGGGCAGCGACTTGTCGGCGGGTATCTGCTTGCCGGTCTTGAAGTCGACCACGTAGGCGCGCCCGGCCGCGTCCTTCTCCACCCGGTCCATCGAGCCCCGGATGCGCACCGAGACGCCGCCGACGTCGAGGGTGACGTCGAAGCCGTGCTCGGTGGCGACGAGGTCCCGGCCGCGCTCCAGGACGTGCCAGTTGAGGAAGCGTTCCAGGGCGGCCCGGGCCTCGGCCTTCTCCTGGTGGGACTTCCAGGGGGCGTCGAAGGCCAGCGCGTCCCAGACGGTGTCCAGCCGCTCCATGAGCACGGCGAGGTCGGCGGGGGTACGGCCGGAGCCGACCTCGTCGGCGAGGGCGTGCACCACGTTGCCGAAGCCCTGGGCGGCCGAGCCCGCGCCGCGCGCCTTGACCTCCTTGTCCAGGAACCACTGCAGGGAGCAGCTCTCCAGCTGCTCCAGCCCGCTGCCGGACAGCCGGACCGGCGCGTCGGCGCTGCGCAGCGGCTCGGGGGCGGTGGTCGGGTCGTCCAGGCCCCACCAGCGCTCCGGGCGGGCGGCGGGCACCAGCGGCAGCCCGTCCTCGTCGGTGGCGGCGGCGAGGGTGGCGAGCCGTTCGGCGGCGGCGCGGCGCAGTTCGGGCGAACGGGCGGGGTCGACGGTGACCGCGCGCAGTTCGGCGACCAGCGCGGCCACCGACAGCGGACGGCGCGGGCGGTGGGTGACGTCCTCGACGGTGACCGGCGGGGTGCGGCGGACCACCTTGCCGCTCCTGGGGTCGACGTCCTCGCGGTAGAGCTCGCGCAGGAAGCGGGAGGGCTCGTCGCCGTCGTCGGCGGGGGCCTTGACGGCGGTGACGATCAGCCGCTCCTTGGCCCGGGTCGCGGCGACGTAGAAGAGCCGGCGCTCCTCGCCGAGCAGCGCGCCCGGGGAGAGCGGTTCGGCGAGGCCGTCGCGGCCGATCCGGTCGGCCTCCAGCAGGGAACCGCGGCGGCGCAGGTCGGGCCAGAGGCCGTCCTGGACGCCGGCCACCACGACCAGGCGCCACTCCAGGCCCTTGGAGCGGTGGGCGGTCATCAGCCGCACCGCCTCGGGGCGCACGGCCCGGACGGTGAGGGTGTCGGCGGCGATGTCCTGGGCTTCGAGTTCGGCGAGCAGGTCCAGGGCGCTGCGGTGGCCGGTGACCTGCTCCTCGGCCCGGGCGGCGGTCTCGAAGAGGGCGCACAGCGCGTCCAGGTCGCGGTCGGCGTTGCGGCCGGCCGCGCCGCCGCGCAGGGCGGCCCGCTCCAGGCGTTCGCGCCAGCGGCGGCTGCCGTCCCACAGCTCCCAGAGCGCCTCCTCGGCGGTGCAGCCGCCGGCCAGCAGCTCGCGGACCTTGCGCAGCAGGGTGCCGAGGTCGCGGGCCCGGCGGGCGTGCGCGGGGTCGAGGGCGACGAGGCGCTCGGGTTCGGCGAGGGCCTCGCGGATCAGCTCGCCGGCCGGGCGCGGGGCGGTGGCGGGGCGGCCGTCGGCGCGCAGCGCGGCACGCTCCTCCTCGCGCAGGGCCCGGCCGAGGCGGCGCAGGTCGGAGCCGTCGAGGCCGCCGAGCGGGCCGGTGAGCAGGGCGTGCGCCAGGTCGGTGGTCAGGGGCTCGGCGGCGAGCGGGCCGGGTGCGTCAGGGTCGCCCTGTTTGTCCCGGGCGGCCTGCTCGGCGCAGACCCGCAGGGCGAGCAGCAGCTGGGCGACGGCCGGCTCCTCGCGCAGCGGCAGGTCGTCGCCGTCGATCTCCAGCGGGACCCCGGCCGCGCCGAGCGCCCGCCGCACGCCGGGGATGGAGCGGGCGCCGGCCCGGACGAGCACGGCCATCTCGCCCCAGGGCACGCCGTCCTCCAGGTGGGCGCGGCGCAGCAGGTCGGCGATCGAGTCCAGCTCGGCGCCGGGGGTCGGGTAGGTGTAGACCTCGACCCTCCCGCCCTCCCGGGAGGGCAGCAGGGCGCGGTGCTGGGCGAGCTTGTCGGCGGGCAGCCGGCCCATCGGCATCCGGCGGGCGACCTCCCGGGAGGCGGCGAGCAGCACGGCGCCGGAGCGGCGGGAGACCCGCAGCACCTTGACCTCGGCGGGGCTGCCGTCGGCCTGCCGGAAGGTCTGCGGGAAGTCGAGGATGCCGTTGATGTCGGCGCCGCGGAAGGCGTAGATCGACTGGTCCGGGTCGCCGACCGCGACCAGGTCGCGCCCGCCGCCGGCCAGCTGGCGCAGCAGCCGGACCTGGGAGGGGTCGGTGTCCTGGTACTCGTCGACGAAGACGACCTCGTAGCGCCGCCGCAGCTGCTCGCCGACCTCGGGGCGCTCGGCGAGCAGCACGGCGCGGTGGACGAGTTCGGCGTAGTCGAGGACGCCGCGCAGGTCGAGCACGTCGAGGTAGTCGGCCAGGAAGTGCGCGGCGGCGGCCCAGTCGGGGCGCTGGACGCCTCGGGCGAAGCGCTCCAGCTCGGCCTCGCCGAGGCCCAGTTCGCGGCTGCGGGCGAGGACGGCGCGGACCTCGTCGGCGAAGCCGCGGGTGGTCAGGCAGGCCCGCAGGTCCAGCGGCCACTCGATGCGGGTGCTGCCGAGCTTGGCGTCCTCGGCGCCGCCGGCCAGCAGTTCGCGGACCATGACGTCCTGCTCGGGGCCGGAGAGCAGCCGCAGCGGCTCGGCGTAGTCCTCCGGGTCCTGGTGGGCGCGCAGCAGGGCGTAGCAGAAGGAGTGGAAGGTGGTGGCCTGCGGGGCGGCGGCCGAGCTGCCGAGCCGGCCGGACATCCGGTCGCGCAGCTCGGTCGCGGCCTTGCGGCTGAAGGTGAGGACGAGGATCCGCTCGGGGTCGGTGCCGTCCTCGATCCGCCGGGCGACCGCCTCGACCAGCGTCGTGGTCTTGCCCGTACCGGGGCCGGCCAGGACGAGCAGCGGCCCGCCGGCGTGCTCGACCACGGCGCGCTGGTAGGCGTCCAGCACGGGCGGATCGGGCTGGACGAGCGGGCTGCGCACGAGCCGGTAGGGGGAGCTCACGAAGTGGTCCTGGGGTCGAACTGGGGCATGGCGGAGGCGGACCCGCCGGGCCCGCCCGCATCGAGCCTACGATCCTGCCCCGTCAATCCCGCTCGTGCGGCGGTTTCGCCCGGTTCTCCTCGCCGTCCCAGCGGGCCCGCCCGAGGTCGACCCGGGGCGGGTCGGCGGGTTCGCGCAGCGGGGTGCCCTCCTCGCCGTAGTGGGCGAGGGCGCGCTGTTCGTGCCCGGGCAGGAGGCGGCCGTCCGCGCGGATCACCCGCCACCAGGGCACCGAGCCGCCGTACAGTGCCATCACCCGGCCGACCTGCCGGGGGCCGCCCTGGCCGAGGTACTCGGCGACGTCGCCGTAGGTCATCACCCGGCCGGGTGGAATCCGCTCGGTCAGGTCGAGCACCAGTTCGGCGAACGGCGGCAGGGCATCCGGAAGACCGTCGTGTGTTACGTCCGTCACCTGCGGCATCCTTCCCTATGGGGGCGAACCCGCGGCACCGTGCGGCCGATCCGCCGCGCCTGATCCGCCCCCTGTCCCGCACGGGAGGCCGGGGCATGCCACCATCTTCCGGGGCGGTGAGTGGTGATACGAGGACAAGACCAGATGACCGGGACGGCTGACGTGGGCGTGGACAAGGACTCCGACGAGTCCGCTGCCGCCGTGCCGTCGGCACCCGGGAACGAGAGCGAAGGCCGGCCCGAACCGGGGCCGACGCCGGAAGTCTCCCTGATCAAGGACCGGACGATCAAGACCCCCGCACCCGCGAAGACCCCCGGACAGCCCGGCCCGCCGCCGGCCGAGACCACCACGGCCCCGGAACCCGCCGCCCCGGAACCCGCGCCCGCCGGCCCGGAGGCGCCCGCCGGACAGCCCGACGACCACGCCCCGCTGGACGAGGCCCCGCACCTGGACGTCGACGAGCCGCTGCTCGCCGCCCGCGCACACCGCCCGTCCGACCTGATCCGCTTCCTGGCCGGCGTCCTCGGGATCGTCGCCGTCTTCCTGCTGGCCGGCATCGCCACCTCGACCACCACCGGCATCGAGCAGGACATCGCCACCAACGCACCGCACTTCTCCGTGGTGTTCTCCACCATCACCGGCCTGATCTCCAGCGTCGCGGTGCTCGCGGTCCCGCTGGCCTTCGCCGTCGAGCGGCTGATCAAACGCGACGGCCTGCGGGTCGCCGACGGCGTGCTCGCCTCGGTACTGGCGTACGGCGTCTCGCTCGGCGTCGACTGGTGGGTGGCCGAAGGCGCCTCCGACAACATCCGGGAAGCGCTGACCCGGCTGCCGATGGACAGCAACGGCACCCTCACCGACCCGGTGCACGGCTACCTCGCCCCGGTGATCGCCTACATGACCGCCGTCGGCATGTCGAGCAGACCGCGCTGGCGGGTCGCCCTGTGGGTGGTGGTGGTCTTCAGCGGGATCACCGAGCTGCTCGGCGGCTACACCACCCCGCTGTCGCTGATGCTCACCGTGCTGATCGGCTGGTCCGTCGCCTACGGCACGCTGTACGCGATCGGTTCCCCCAACATCCGGCCCACCGGCCAGCACCTGATGATCGGCCTGCGCAAGGTCGGCTTCACCCCGGCCGGCGCCGTGCGCGCCCCCGACGCCCCCGGCGGCACCCGCCGCTACCACGTCATCCAGCAGGGCGGCCCCCCGCTGGACGTGCACATCATCGACCGCGAGCAGCAGGCCTCCGGCTTCTTCTACCGGGCCTGGCGACGGCTGCGGCTGCGCTCGGTCGCGGTGCGCCGCAGCCCCCAGTCGCTGCGCCAGGCGCTGGAGCAGGAGGCGCTGATCGCGTACGCGGCGGCCGCCTCGGGCGCCTGCGCACCGCAGCTGGTCGCCACCTCCGAGCTCGGCCCGGACGCCGCGATCCTGGTGTACGAGAACGTCGAGGGCTGCACCCTGGACGAGCTCTCCGACGAGGAGGTCACCGACCCGGTGATGGCCTCGATCTGGCAGTCGGTGGCCGCCCTGCACGAGCGCCGGATCGCCCACCGCCGGCTCACCGGCGAGTCGCTGCTGGTGGTGGACGAGCGGACCGGCTGCCTCGTCAACCTCTCCGGCGGCGACATCGCCGCCACCGACCTGACGCTGCGGATCGACGTCGCCCAGCTGCTCACCACCTTCGCGCTGCGGATCGGCCCGGAGCGCGCCGTCGCCACCGCCAACGCGGTGCTCGGCGCCGAGCGGGTGGCCCAGGCGCTGCCGCTGCTCCAGCCGGTCGGGATGAGCCGCTCCACCCGGGTCGACCTCGCCAAGCTCACCAAGGAGCGCAAGGCCGCCGCCCGGGCCAGGGCGCTGGAGCAGGTCGCGGCCGGCGAGCGCACCCAGCAGCAGGCCGAGGAGGACATCGCGGCGGCCGGCGAGGACCTGTTGAGCCGCATCCGCGGCCAGATCCTCCAGATCGCCCCCGAGGCCCCGATGGCCCCGGCCAAGCTGGAACGGCTGAAGCCGAAGAGCCTGATCATGGTGATCGCGCTCACCTTCGCCGCCTACCTGGCCCTGACCACCATCAAGCCCGCCCAGCTGAAGCTCTCCCAGATGAACTGGGCCTGGGCCGCGGCCGCCCTGCTCGCCGCCGCGTTCAGCTACGTCGCCGCCGCGATGAGCCTGACCGGCTTCGTCCCCGAGCGGCTGCCGTTCCGGCGCACCGTCGCCGCCCAGCTGGCCGGCTCCTTCGTCAAGCTGGTCGCGCCCGCCGCGATCGGCGGCATCGCGCTCAACACCCGCTACCTGCAGAAGGCCGGCATCCGCTCCGGCCAGGCGGTGGCCTCGGTCGGCGCCTCCCAGCTGGCGGGCCTGGCCGGGCACCTGCTGCTGCTGTTCAGCTTCGGCCTGATCACCGGCAGCCAGACCAACGGGGACCTCTCCGCCTCCCGCGCGGTGATCATCGGCGTGCTGAGCGCCGCCGTGCTCGCCCTGGTGGTGGCCGCCGTCGCCCCGCTGCGCCGGTTCGTGCTGGGCCGGCTGCGCTCGCTGTTCTTCGGCGTGGTGCCGCGGATGCTCGACCTGATGCAGACGCCCAGCAAGCTGGTCACCGGGTTCGGCGGCATCCTGCTGCTGACCCTCTCCTTCACCGCCTGCCTGGACTTCTCGGTGCAGGCCTTCGGCGGCAACATCAGCTTCTCGGCCGTCGCGGTGGTCTTCCTGACGGCCAACGCGGCCGGCTCGGCGATCCCCACCCCCGGCGGCATCGGCCCGGTCGAGGTCGCCCTGATCGGCGCCCTGACCGTCGCGGACGTCTCCCCCGCGGTCGCCACCCCGGCGGTCTTCCTCTACCGGGCGCTCACCTTCTGGCTGCCGGTGCTGCCGGGCTGGATCTCCTACAACGTGCTCCAGCGCAAGAACGCGCTCTGAGCCGCCCGGGGCGGTCCGGACCTCCCCCGCGCAAACGGGAAGGGCCCGCCGGACGGCGGGCCCTTCCACGCGGGGCGTCGGTCAGTAGACCGGCTTGTGCGGCTCGATCTGGTTCACCCAGCCGAGCACGCCGCCGCCCAGGTGGACGGCGTTGGCGAAGCCGGCGGCCTTCACCACGGCCAGCACCTCGGCCGAACGCACGCCGGACTTGCAGTGCAGCACGATCTTCTTGTCCTGCGGCAGCTTCTCCAGCGCGTCGCCCATCAGGAACTCGTTCTTCGGGATCAGCACCGCGCCGGGGATGTTGACGATCTCGTACTCGCCGGGCTCGCGGACGTCGATGAGGTAGATGTCCTCCTCGTCGTCCTGCCACTGCTTGAGCTGCTGCGAGGTGATGGTCGAACCGGCGGCGGCGGCCTGCGCCTCCTCGGACACGACGCCGCAGAAGGCCTCGTAGTCGATCAGCTCGGTGACCGTCGGGTTCTCACCGCAGACGGCGCAGTTCGGGTCCTTGCGGACCTTCACCTGGCGGTAGTTCATCTCCAGGGCATCGTAGATCATCAGCCGGCCGACCAGCGGGTCACCGATGCCGGCCAGCAGCTTGATCGCCTCGTTGACCTGGATCGAGCCGATGGACGCGCACAGCACGCCCAGCACTCCGCCCTCGGCGCAGGAGGGGACCATGCCCGGCGGCGGGGCCTCCGGGTAGAGGCAGCGGTAGCAGGGGCCGTGCTCGGCCCAGAACACGCTGGCCTGGCCGTCGAAGCGGTAGATCGAGCCCCACACGTACGGCTTGCCGAGCAGCACCGCGGCGTCGTTCACCAGGTAGCGGGTGGCGAAGTTGTCGGTGCCGTCCACGATCAGGTCGTAGCCGGAGAAGATCTCCATGACGTTGGAGTTGTCGAGGCGCTCCTCGTGCAGCACCACGTTGACGTAGGGGTTGATCTCCTTGACCGAGTCACGCGCCGACTCCGCCTTGGAGCGGCCGACGTCCGACTGGCCGTGGATCACCTGACGCTGGAGGTTCGACTCGTCCACCACGTCGAACTCGACGATGCCCAGCGTGCCGACACCGGCGGCGGCCAGGTAGAGCAGCGCCGGCGAGCCGAGGCCACCGGCACCGACGCACAGCACCTTGGCGTTCTTCAACCGCTTCTGCCCCGCCATGCCCACGTCCGGGATGATCAGGTGGCGGGAGTACCGGCGGACCTCGTCAACGGTGAGCTCGTCGGCCGGCTCGACCAGGGGTGGCAACGACACGGGGACTCCGATGGGTCTTGTTCGGATGGCCAGGGCCAACCTCGGCGTTGGGTTGCTGCTCCGCCACTCGGGTGGCTCTCTAGGCCAACAGTGTCACGCCCCTGCGGTATTCCGAGACAGCCCGTCCGATGGGCGAGACGGGCGGCGCCGGATCGTGGAACCGGCGGCGGGGCCCCGGAAGGCGCCCCGGGCCCGTGGTTGACGGGCCCGGGGCACCGCGCGGCGCCGTCACACCCGACAGGCCGTCTCCAGCCAGACGTCTCCCAGCGACTCCTCCAGCGGCACCTGTGTCCGCCATCCGAGACGGTCCCGGGCGGTGCGCACGTCCGCCTGCCGCCACGGCACCGGCTCGCCCGGCACCGCCCGGCCCTCCGGGCGGTGCCCCTCCGGCCGGTGCCCGGGCAGGTGGTGGCCGGGCAGGTGGTGGTCGCCGCCCGCCCCGGCGAGCTGCGCGGGCAGCAGGACCTGCCGGTTCTCCTCGACGATCTGCCCCTCGAAGCCCGAGGCCCGCACCAGCAGCTGGGCCGCGTCCCGGGCCCGGACGGCGTGCCCGCTGCCGATGTTGACGACCCCGGTGGCGGCCGACACCGCGGCCGCCTGGATGGCCCGGGCGACGTCCCGCACGTCCACGAAATCCCGGTATCCGGACAGGTCCGGCATCCGCACCTGGTGCTCGTCCCGCTCCAGCGCCCGCCGCAGGCCCTCGGCCAGCCGGCCGAACAGCGAGGCGGTCGGCGCCCCCGGGCCCACCACGTCGAACACCCGCAGCACCGCCGCGTCCAGCCCGGAGGCCAGCACCAGCTCCGTCCCGGCCAGCTTGGAGACCCCGTACGGGCCGACCGGCCGCGGCTCGGCCTGCTCGGAGACCGGAACCCCGCCGGGCACCGGCCCGTACTCGGCGGCCGAGCCGACGTGCACCAGCCGGGCCGGCTCCCGGCTGCGCCGGATGGCCTCGCAGACGGTCGCGACGGCCAGCGTGTTCGCCCGGATCAGGGTGCGCGAGCTGCCGTAGGTGGCGCCCGCGCAGTTGATCACCACCTGCGGCGCGACCGCGTCCAGGAACCGGGCCAGCGCGCCCGGGCTCCCGGTGGTCAGGTCGAAGCGGATGTCGGCCGAGTCGCGCCGGCCGAGCACCGCCACCTGCAACTCCTGGTCCATCAGCAGACGATCGGTGACCCGGCGGCCGATGAAGCCGTCGGCGCCCAGCAGCAGCACCCTCATCGGGGGTGTCCTTCCACGAAGCCAGTTCGTGACGACCTGGCGGACCGAATTCAACGAAGTTCAACGAACGGGACGAAGGCGGGGACCGCGAACCGGACCCCAACAACGGTCGAACGGGAGTTTGCGACGGAGGTGGACGGTGCTCAACGGTGCGAGCCGGCCCGGCCGAGCACCGCCCCGGCGTACGCCAGCAGCGCCACCGCGACGGTCCCGCCGCCCAGCAGCCAGGCCTCCGCGGCGGAGCGCCCCAGGGCGAGCGGCCCGAGCACCGCGGCGGCCCCGGCGCACGTCCCCGCCGCGGCGGCCGCCGTCCGGCCGCACCGCGCCAGCAGCACCGACAGCACCAGCAGCAGGCCCAGCACGCCCTGCGCCGCCCACTGGGCGGGGCAGGGCCGCTCGGCCGCCAGGTGGAGCAGCCCCTCCCCGTGGCCCGGCCCGGGGCGCGGCACGACCACGGCCGTCACGGCCAGCGCGGCGAAGCTCAGCGCCCCGAGCACCGCCAGGTACAGGGCCAGCGCGACCGGGAGCACCGGACGCATCCGGGCCCGGAACCCGGCCAGGGTGCCCGCCGCGCCCAGGTGGCCGCAGCCGACCTCCCGGTACCAGCGGGCCGTCCGCTCGGCCGCCCCGGCCGACACCGCCACCGCCAGCACCAGCGCGACGGCCGCCGGGCGGTCCCCGCCCTGCGCGGCCGGCGGGAGCAACAGCAGCGCGGCCAGGCCCAGCCCGTGACCCAGCGCCGCCGGGCGCAGCCGGGAGCCGGGGCGCGGCCGGGGCGCCGGCACCGGCACCGGCCCCAGGGCATCCGGCGGGCGGGCGGGCACGGCGCACGGCGGGCCGGGCTCGGCCGGGGTCAGCGCGGGCAGCAGCACCAGCGGGACGGCGGCGGACAGCAGCAC
>NZ_JBHVFE010000085.1:0-24362 GCF_042801945.1 Kitasatospora sp. NPDC057542 | reverse complement strand
GCGGCGACGGCCGGGGTCCAGGCGTCCACGATGGTCTTGTCGCCGGGTTCGGCCTTGCCCAGCAGGCGGATGGCGTCCAGGCCGGCCGACAGGGCCTCGGCGACGTCGGCAGGGCCGGCCGCTTCGGGCAGGGCGGCGCCGATGGCGCGGAAGGCCTTGCCGTAGAGCGGGCCGGAGGCGCCGCCGACCTTGGAGATGAGCGTGGTGCCGGTCTTGGTGAGGACGGCGCCGGGCCCGGCCGGCCGGAGGCCGTCCAGGGCGGTCAGGGCTGCGGCGAAGCCACGCTGGAGGTTGCTGCCGTGGTCGCCGTCGCCGATCGCGGAGTCCAGCTCGGTGAGCCGGGACTGCTCCTTCTCGACGGCGGCGGCGATCGCGCGGATCCAGGCCTCGGCCAGCGGGATGTCGAACTGCGGGGTGTCGGGGTCCATCCGGTCTCCTTCGGTGCGGATCAGGACGCGTCCTGTGGGTCCTGTCGGGTCAGCGTTCTGTGGGTCCTGCCGGGTCGGGCGAAGACCCGTTCTAGGCCCGCTTGAGGGCGGGGGTGTCGACCGGGGCGTCCCAGAGTTCCAGCAGCTGGGCGTCGGCCTTGGTGAGGGTGAGCGAGAAGCCCGCCATGTCCAGGCTGGTGACGTAGTTGCCGACCAGGCTGCGGGCCACCGTGATGCCGCGTTCGGCGAGCCTGGCGGCGACCTCGCCGTAGACCACGTACAGCTCCAGCAGTGGGGTCGCGCCGAGGCCGTTGAGCAGGGCGATCACCTCGTCGCCCGGAGTCAGGTGGTGGTCGGTCAGGATGGTCTCGACCACCTCGGCGGCCAGTTCGCGGGCCGGACGGAGCTTCTCGCGGCGGCGGCCGGGCTCGCCGTGGATGCCCACGCCGACCTCGATCTCGTCCTCGGGCAGGTCGAAGCCGGGTTTGCCGGCGGCCGGGACGGTGGCCGCGGTGAGCGCGACGGCGAAGGAGCGGGAGGCGGCGTTGACCCGCTCGCCCAGGGCGGCCACCTCGTCCAGCGGGGCGCCGCGCTCGGCCAGCGCGCCGGCGGTCTTCTCGACCAGCACGGTCGCGCCGGTGCCCCGGCGCCCGGCCGTCCAGGTGGAGTCCTCGACCGCGACGTCGTCGTTGACCAGGACGGTGCGGACCTCCAGGCCCTCCTCGGCGGCCAGCTCGGCGGCGAGCTCGAAGTTCATCACGTCGCCGGTGTAGTTCTTCACGATGAAGACCACGCCGGCGCCGGTCTCCACGGCCTTGGCGGCGGCCAGCATCTGGTCCGGGACGGGCGAGGTGAACACCTCGCCGGGGCAGGCGGCATCGAGCATGCCGGGGCCGACGAAGCCGCCGTGCAGCGGCTCGTGGCCGGAGCCGCCGCCGGAGATCAGGGCGACCTTGGGCCCGGCCGGGCGGGCGGCCCGGGTGATCACCCGGTTGGGGACGTCCACCGTCAGCTCCGGGTGGGCGGCGGCGATTCCGGCCAGCGCGTCCTCCAGGACGCTCTCCGGGGTGTTGATCAGCTTCTTCAACGCTCTCGCTCCCTTGGTGAGGACGCCACGGCGGTCGACGCCGTTGCCCCGACGCTACGCCAGACGGGGGTGGCGGGCACGGGGTGCGACACGCGGGATTCCGATCACTCTCCCGGAGCAGCGGGATCCGGCCGTAGGGTCGCGGACATGAGCGAAAACGTGGGCATTGTTCTGGTCTCGCACAGCGCCCGGCTCGCGGAGGGGCTGCGCGAGCTGCTCGGCGAACTCGCCTCGGACGGTGTGCGGGTGGTCGTCGCGGGCGGCACCGAGGACGGCGGGCTGGGCACCAGCTACGACCTGATCGCCGGGGCGATCGAGCGGGCCGACGCCGGGGCGGGCGTGGTCGTGCTGCCGGACCTCGGCAGCTCGGTGCTCACCGCCGTCACGGTGCTGGAGGACGAGCCGCGCCCGAACGTGAAGCTGGTGGACGCGCCGTTCGTGGAGGGCGCGGTGGCCGCCGCCGTCACCGCCTCGACCGGGGCGGGGCTGGCCGAGGTGGTCGCGGCGGCCGAGGACGCGCGCTCCTTCCGGAAGCTGTAGCGGCTACTTCGCGTCGGCGTAGCAGTCCACCACCGCGGTGCTGAGCGGGAAGCGCACCGGGGTGTCGCCGAACACCAGCCGGCTGGCCTCGTCGGCCGCCCCGGCGACGGCGGCGGCCACCTCGTCGGCGAGGTTGGCCGGGGTGTGCACCATCACCTCGTCGTGCTGGAAGAACACCAGGTGCGGGCGGTCCGCAGGGCTCGCCGCGGGCAGTTCGTTCAGCCGGCGGCGCAGCGCGGCGAGCAGGGCCAGCGCCCAGTCGGCGGCGCTGGCCTGGATGACGAAGTTGCGGGTGAAGCGGCCGCGCGCGCGGGCGGTGCGGCCGCCGGCCTCGCCCGCGGTCTCGGCCTCGGTGAGGTCGAGGAAGTCGGCGGAGGCCGGTGGGCAGACCCGGCCGAGCCGGGAGGCGACCACGCCGCCGTCCTCGCCGGTGCGGGCGGCGGCCTCCACGTAGCCCATGGCGGCCGGGTAGCGGCGGTGCAGGGTGTTCAGCAGCGGGCCGATGTCGCCGCTGGTCTGCCCGTACATGGCGCCGAGCAGGCCGAGCTTGGCCTTGTCCCGGTCGCCCTGGAAGGCGTGGGCGGCGAGCGCCTCGTACAGGTCGCCGCCGGCGGCGGTGCGGGCCAGCCCGGTGTCCTGGGAGAGCGCGGCGAGCACCCGCGGTTCCAGCTGGGCGGCGTCGGCGACGACCAGCAGCCAGCCCGGGTCGGCGACCACGGCGCGGCGCAGGATGCGCGGGATCTGCAGGGCGCCGCCGCCGCGGCTGGCCCAGCGGCCGGACACCACGCCGCCGACCACGTACTCGGGCCGGAACCGGCCGCCGCGGGCCCAGGCGTCCTGCCAGGCCCAGCCGTGCGCGACGTGGATCCGGGACAGCTCCTTGTAGCGGACCAGCAGCTGCGCGGCCGGGTGGTCGATGCCCTTGAGCTCCCAGGAGCGGGTGGAGCCCAGCTGGATGCCCGCCTCGGCGAAGGCGCGCAGCACCTGGGTGTGCGAGTCGGGGTTGAACGGCTTGGCGCCGAGGGCCTGCTGGAGGTCGACGGCGAGCTCGGCGAGGATCCTGGGCTGGGTGCCGGGGACGGTCGGGCGGGGGCCGAGCAGTTCGGTCAGCAGCCGGTCGTGGACGTCGGCCCGCCAGGGCAGCCCGTCGTGGGCCATCTCGGCGGCCACCAGGGCGCCGGCCGACTCGGCGGCGACCAGCAGCCGGAACCGCTGCCGGGCGCCCGGGTCGGCGATGGCGGCGATCCGGCGCTGCTGTTCGGCGTGGACGGCGACCACGGCCGTCAGCGGGTCGGCGCCGGGCGGCAGTTGCAGCCGGTCGGGGGTGAACAGGGTGTCCTGGCCGCCGTCCGCCTCGGCCAGGCCGGGCTCCGGCAGGTCCTCCGGGACGGGCAGGCCGCGCAGCCGGGACCAGGCGGCGCCGAGCGAGCGGGGCGCGCCGAACCGGCCCTCGTGCGCCAGCAGCAGCGCCTCGACCAGCCGCAGGTCGTGGCAGCGGGCGAGCCGGTCGGGCAGACGCGGCAGCAGGGGGGCGTACCCGGAGTCGGCGGCGGCCCAGACCCAGCGCGTCCCGGGCCGACGGTCGCTCCCGGCGGCCTCCTTGGCGGCGACGGCGGCGGCGAGGTCGCGGACGGCCTCCGGCGGGCCGAGCGGGGCGCCCGCGTCGTCCAGCGGCTGGAGCCGGCCGCCGGGGCCGTGCGGGTCGGGCGCGAGGGCGGTCCTGGGTGCCACGGGGGCTGCTCCTCTCCGGCGCGCGGTCGGGCGTGCGGGGACGGGTACGGGGCGCGGGCGCGCAGCGGCCCGCGACCGACGGGTCCGCGGCGTCGACGTTAACGGGTGGGTACGACAACGGATGGCAAGCAGGCATCTGCAACGGGCGGGAAAGCGCGTGGGCAGGGCGGGGGACACGGCGTATGGTTCGCGAAATGACCGAGAACCCGTTCTTCCAGGCCAGTCCGCTGGTCTACGAGCTCCCGCCGTTCGCCGAGATCCGCGAGGAGCACTACCTGCCCGCGTACGAGCGGGGGATGGCCGAGCAGCTGGCCGAGATCGCGGCGATCACCGCCGACCGGAGCCGGCCGACCTTCGAGAACACCCTGGTGGCCCTGGAGCGCTCCGGGGCGCTGCTGCGCCGGGTGGCCGCGGTGTTCCTCAACCAGTCCTCCTCGGACACCACCGACGTGCTGGACGAGGTGGAGGCGAAGGTGAGCCCGCTGCTCGCCGCCCATCACGACGCGATCCACCTGGACCTCGCGCTGTTCGCCCGGATCGAGGCGCTGTACGAGCAGCGCGCCGGGCTCGGCCTGGACCCGGAGTCGTTGCGCCTGCTGGAGCGCCGGTACACCGCCTTCGTGCGCTCGGGCGCCCGGCTGGGCGCGGCCGAGCAGGCCCGGCTGCGCGAGCTGAACGCCGAACTCGCCGCACTCGGCACCACGTTCCAGCAGAACGTGAACGCCGACACCCGGGCCGCGGCGCTGGTCCTGGACTCCGCCGAGGAGCTGGCCGGGCTCTCCGAGGGCGCGATCGCCGGTGCCGCGGAGAACGCCCGGGTGCTCGGCCACCCGGGGAAGTACGTGCTGAGCGTGCGGAACACCTCCGGTCAGGCCGAGCTGGCCCAGCTCACCGACCGCTCGGTGCGCGAGCGGCTGCTGGCCGCCTCGCTCGGCCGGGGCGTCGAGGTCAACGGCCCGCTGGCGATCCGGATGACCGCGCTGCGCGCCGAGCGGGCCGCGCTGCTGGGGTACCCGAGCCACGCGGCGTACGTGGTGGCGGACGAGACGGCCGGCACCGTCGAGGCGGTCTCCGCGCTGCTGTCCCGGCTGGTCGGCCCGGCCGTGGCGATGGCCCGCCGGGAGGCCGGGGAGCTGGCCCGGGAGGCCGCCGCGGACGGGATCGGGGAGATCGCCGCGCACGACTGGGCGTACTACTCGGAGAAGGTCCGGCAGAGCTCCTACCAGGTGGACGCGGCGGTGCTGCGTCCGTACTTCGAGCTGGAGCGGGTGCTGCGGGACGGCGTGTTCTTCGCCGCGAACCTGGCGTACGGGGTGACCTTCACGGAGCGGCCGGACCTGACGGCCCACCACCCGGACGCGCGGGTCTACGAGGTGTTCGAGGAGGACGGCAGCCCGCTGGGCCTGTTCATCGGAGACTTCCACGCCCGGGCGTCCAAGCGCGGCGGCGCGTGGATGTCCGAGCTGGTCGCCCAGTCCCGGCTGACCGGGCAGCGGCCGGTGGTGCTGAACAACCTCAACATCCCGCGTCCGGCACCCGGCGAGCCGGCGCTGATGGACTGGGACGAGGTGCGCACGCTGTTCCACGAGTTCGGGCACGCGCTGCACGGCCTGTTCTCGGACGTGCGCTACCCGCTGTTCTGGGGCACTTCGGTGCCCCGGGACTTCGTCGAGTTCCCCTCGCAGGTCAACGAGATGTGGATGGTCCGGCCGGAGGTGCTGGCCAACTACGCCCGCCACCACGCGACCGGGGAGCCGCTGCCGGCCGAGCTGGTCGAGCGGATGACGGCGGCCGAGGGCTTCGGGCAGGGCTTCCGGACGGTGGAGTACCTGGCGGCCACCCTGCTGGACTGGGCGTGGCACACCGTGCCGCAGGGCGAGGGGATCGCGGACGCCGAGGAGTTCGAGGCGCGGGCGCTCGCGGCGGCCGGGATCGCGGTGGACGCGATCCCGCCGCGCTACCGGACGGGGTACTTCCAGCACATCTTCGCCAGCGGCTACAGCGCGGCGTACTACGCGTACATCTGGTCGGAGGTGCTGGACGCCGACACCGTGCAGTGGTTCGAGGGCAACGGGCGCCCGGTGCGGGAGAGCGGTGAGCTGTTCCGGCGCGAGCTGCTGGCGCGCGGGTTCAGCCGGGACCCGCTGGAGTCCTTCCGCGCGGTGGTCGGCCGGGCGCCCGAGACCGGGCCGCTGCTGGTCCGTCGGGGGCTGGTGTGACCAGGGCCCGTCCTGCCGGTCGTTCCCGGGGCCGGGCCGATCGACAGGACGGGCCCTAACGGGCGGTGAGCGAGACCGTCACGGTCGTGCCCGGGCGGGCGTGCGGGAGCCGGATGCGTACGGTTCCCGCACGTCCGTCCGTCGGCTGCACGACCTCGACCCGGGCGTCGGCGGGGGAGACGGCGACCCGGGCGCCGTGCGGGAACGCGGCCGGGGGCAGCAGGAGTTCGCTGCCGCGCCCGGTGCCGTCGGCGCGCCAGCGCACGGTGGCGCCGTCGACGCGGACGTCGGTGCCCGCGACGGCCACCGGGTAGGGGCCGAAGGCGGGTTCGTCGCCGGGGGCGGGGCGTCCGGCCGGGTCGAGCGCGCAGTAGCCGCCGTTGCCCCGGCACCAGTACCACATCGTCCAGCCCTCGGCGAAGCCGTCCATCGCGGCGACCTGACGGCGGACCAGCTCGGAGTTGCCCGGGGTGCGGGAGTCGGGCGGGCCCCACTCGCCGACCAGGACGGGCAGGCGGTGGGCGGCCGGGTAGCCGGTGATCGCGGCGGTGTACTGCTCCACGAAGCCGTCGGCGGGGTTCCAGTCGGCGCCGCCCTCGACCGCGGTGTCGTAGAAGTGCGGGGCGTAGCCGAGCCGGGGTGCGCCGGGGCGCGGGTCGGCGAAGCCGGGCAGCTGGGTGGGCACGCCCTGGCCGACCAGCACGGTCGGCTCGACGAACAGCCAGGCGCGGGAGTCGGAGCGGCGCACGGCGGCGATCAGGCGGCGGTACATGTCGGCGAGCCGGCCCTGCTCCAGGGCGGCGGAGGCGGCGGCCAGCACGGCCGGGTCGCTCGGGTCGCCGTCCACCGGGCCGAACGGCTCGTTGAACAGGTCGTAGCCCAGCAGCGAGCGGTGGCCGCGCAGTTCGCGGGCGAGCCGGGTGTAGAAGTCGGCCTGCCAGGCGCGCAGGTCGGGGTCGTCGTAGAGGTGGCGGAAGGCGGCCTGGACGGCGGGCTGGAAGTAGCCGGCGAACCAGTCGTCCGGGTCCGGGGTGAACGGCAGGTCGTCGTCCCGGGTGGCCCAGACGGGGATGCCGTTGGTGCCGCCGCCGAACTTCGGCCCGTAGACGTCCTGGTGGAAGTCGACCAGGACCAGCAGGCCCAGCCGGTCGGCCCGGTCGAGGAGCCGCTGGAGGCGGTGCAGCTCGGTGGGGTCGAGACGGCCGCGCTCGGGCTCCAGCCTGGTCCAGGAGACCGGCAGCCGGACCAGGGTGAAGCCCTGGGCGGCGACGGCGTCGAGGTCGGCGGCGGTGGCCTCGGCGTACTTGTCGAGGTTGAAGCCGCGCAGTCGCAGGCGGCGGCCCTCGGCGTCGGTGAGGGCGGTGCGGCCGTCGGCGGCGGTGACGGTGCCGGTGGGGAAGCGGTCCGGTTGTCCGCCGTGGGCCGAGGCCGGGACGGCGGTGAGGGCGGCGGTGGCGGCGAGCAGCAGGACGACGGCGGTGCGGCGCAGGCGCATCGGGGACCTCACACGGCGGGGGTGGGGGTGGGGCCCGATGATGCCCGTGCTGCCGCCCGCCGCACAAGGGTCGTGCACACAAGGCTTGCGCAGGCAAGGGCCTTACGCGCGAGGGGAGTTCAGTTGGCGTTCTGGGCCTGCGGCTCGGCGGGCGCGGGCGGCAGGACGGCGGTCGGCAGGTCCGCGGCGGCGGCCAGCCGGCCCCAGAGCAGGTCCGCCAGCGCCTGCACCATCCGGGTGCGTGAGCAGGGCCTGGTCTCCAGCCACCAGTCCCCGGCGGCCAGCACCATGCCGGTGATGCCCCGGCCCCAGGCCTCGGCGAGCAGGTCGCGGTCGGCGCCGAGGTCGACCTGGCTCTGCACGGCCCGGGTGATCTCCTCGGCGATCTGCTTGAGCGCGGGGGCGAGCGCGTTGCCGGCGCCGTTCGGGTCGCCCGGCTCGGGGTGGGTGAGCAGCCGGTAGACCTGGGGGCGGGCCTCGATGCCGGCGAGGTAGGTGTCCAGTACGTGCTCGACCCGGTCGCGGCGCTCCAGCGGCTCGGCGAGGGCGGCCCGGACGGCGGCCAGCAGTCCGCCGGTGTGGCGCTCGGTCAGGGCGCCGATGAGGCCGTTCCGGTCGCCGAAGTGGCGGTAGAGGATCGGCTTGGTGATGCCGGCCTCGGCGGCGATGGCGTTCATGCTGGCGCCCGGCCCCTCGCGCTGGATGACCCGGTCGGCGGCGTTGAGCAGCTGCTCGCGGCGGGGCTCTCGGGACATGCGCTGCTCCTCGCGGTCGGGTTCGGCGGGGTCTGCCTGGGCGTTGACACCGGTTACCAATCAGTAGCAGACTCCGACGATGTTACCGGAGGTAACACCCTGGTCGGCCGCACACGTCTTCGGAGGCAAGCACCATGAGCAGCACGTTCTCGCTGGACCCGGGCGCGGACCAGCTCGCCGTACGCGACTGGCTGCACGGCTTCGCCGCCGACGTGATGCGACCGGCCGCGGCCGAGTGGGACGAGCGCGAGGAGACCCCCTGGCCGGTCATCCAGGAGGCCGCCAAGCTGGGCATCTACTCGCTGGACTTCTACGCCCAGCAGTACTTCGACCCCTCCGGCGTCGGCATCCCGATCGCCATGGAGGAGCTGTTCTGGGGCGACGCGGGCATCGGGCTGTCCATCGTCGGCACCACCCTGGCCGCCGTCGCGGTGCTGGCCAACGGCACCGACGAGCAGATCGGCACCTGGACCCCGCAGATGTTCGGCACGCCGGAGGACGTCAAGGTGGCCGCCTTCTGCTCCTCCGAGCCGGACGCCGGCTCCGACGTCTCGGCGCTGCGCACCCGGGCGGTGTACGACGAGGCCAAGGACGAGTGGGTGCTCGACGGCACCAAGACCTGGGCCACCAACGGCGGGATCGCCGCCGTGCACGTGGTGGTGGCCACCGTCGACCCGGAGCTCGGCGCGAAGGGCCAGGCCTCCTTCGTCGTCCCGCCCGGCACCCCGGGGCTGAGCCAGGGCCAGAAGTTCAAGAAGCACGGCATCCGCGCCTCGCACACCGCCGAGGTGGTGCTGGACGGCGTCCGGCTGCCCGGCAGCTGCCTGCTCGGCGGCAAGGACAAGCTGGACGAGCGGCTGGCCCGGGCCCGCGAGGGGGTCAAGCGCCCGGGCGGCAAGGGCAACGCGGCGATGGCCACCTTCGAGGCCTCCCGCCCGGCCGTCGGCGCGCAGGCGATCGGCATCGCCCGGGCCGCGTACGAGGTGGCGCTGGACTACGCGAAGACCCGCGAGCAGTTCGGCCGGCCGATCATCGACAACCAGGGCGTGGCCTTCCAGCTCGCCGACATGAGGACCCGGATCGACGCGGCCCGGCTGCTGGTGTGGCGGGCCTCCTGGATGGCGGTCAACAACCGGCCGTTCACCGCGGCCGAGGGCTCGATGTCCAAGCTGTACGCGGGCGAGACCGCCAAGTACGTGACCGCGCAGGCGATGCAGATCCTCGGCGGCAACGGCTTCACCCGGGAGTACCCGGTGGAGCGGATGCACCGGGACAGCGCGATCTACTCGATCTTCGAGGGGACCAGCGAGATCCAGCGGCTGGTGATCGCCCGGGCGATCTCGGGGATGCCGATCCGCTAGCCGATCCGTCAGCCGGTCGGCGGGCGGTCCGCCGGTGGGCGGCCCGCTACCGGGCGGCCCAGAAGGTGAGCCCGGCGGCGAGCGCGCCCACCGCCGAGCCGACGACCGTCTGCGCGGTGGTGTGGTCCCGCAGCACCACCCGGGACCACCCGATCGCCGGGACCAGCGGTCCGAGCAGCAGCCAGAGCGGGCCGAGCGCGATGGCGAGGCAGACCACCGCGCCGGTGGCCACGGCGGTGTGCACGGAGACCTTCCACCAGGCGGTGATCACCAGGATCGGGATCAGCGAGGCGAACATCGCCAGCACCAGTGCGGTGAGGTCGGCCGGGGCGTCCAGTCCGATCATCACCGCGAAGCTGAGCAGCACCGAGCCCATGATGAACGGGAGGACGGTCAGCCGGCGCTGCCGGTGGCCGACGTGACGGTCCGCCACCGTGCCCTGGCGCATGCCGCGCCGGATGAACAGGGTCGGGACGACGGCGGCGAACAGGGCGGCGAACACCGCCCAGCCGATGCCCGGCCAGCCGTAGCGGAGGCCGCCCAGCAAGGGGAGCAGCACGATGATCACGTTCTTCGGTTCGAGGCCGTCGGTGATGCGGCGGGCCCGGATCGTCCGGGGGGTGGGGGCGGGCGCGGCCTCGGCCTCGGTCGTCATCGGGGTGGGTGCTCCGGGGGCGTGAAGGGGCGGACGGATTCCGGCCGGATGATCGTACGGGTGTCGGTGCGGCCCCGTCCGCCGGCTCCCCGGCCCGGTGGCGGGCCCGGCTCAGAACCGGGCGGGGCGGCCCTGCAGGAAGGCGGCCAGGCCCTCGCGGACGTCCGAGCCCTCCCGGGAGCGGAGCAGCCAGGGGGCCAGGACCTCGTCGGCCTGCTCGGGCGGGGCGTTCAGGACGGCCTTGGCCGCGCCGATGGTGTGGGTCGAGCGGCGGGTCAGCAGCCGGGCGAAGTCCAGCGCGGCGGCGTCCAGTTCGGCGTCCGGCAGGACGCGTTCGGCCAGACCCAGCGGCAGCGCGTCCCGGCCGGTCACCAACTCGCCGGAGAACAGCAGGTACTTGGCCCGGGCCGGGCCGATCAGCCGGGCCAGCCGTACGGTCGGCACCGCCGGGTAGACCACGCCGAGCTTGGCCGGGGTGATCCCGAGCCGGGCCTCCTCGGCGACGAACCGCAGGTCGCAGGCGACGGCCAGTTGGCAGCCGCCGCCGACGCAGGCGCCGTGCACCACGGCGAGGGTCGGGTGGGGGAAGGCCGCCAGCGCCTCCTCGGCGGCGACGTTGGTCGCGTGGTACGCCTCCGCGCGGTCCGGATCGCCGTACACCTCGGAGAGTTCGGCGATGTCCGCGCCCGCGCTGAAGGTGTTGCCGGCCCCGGTGAGCAGCAGGACGCGCACGCCACCGTGGCCGGCCAGTTGCTCCAGCACCTTGGGCAGCGCCTGCCAGATCGCCAGGGTCACCGCGTTGCGGCGGTGCGGGCGGGTGAACTCCAGGACCGCGACGCCGTCCTCGCCGACGTACGCGTTGAGGCCCTCGGCCTGGGCGGGCAGGGCGGAGCGGTCCCGCGTGAGCAGCGGCTGGTCCATGCGCACCTCCGGTCGGTCGTGGTGCGCCAACTCTCTCAGGCGGTGCGGGCGCAGTAGCCGCCGAGGCCGTGTTCGACCAGGGCGAAGGCGCGGCGGGCCCGGTCGAGGGCCTCGGGCAGGGCGTCGGCGGCGCTCTCGCCGGCCATCATCCGGCGCTGGTTCTCGCCGGTCAGCGCCAGGCGGGTGGCCAGCAGCTGAGCGGCGGCGATCCGCGCGGTCAGCTCGTCGTGGTCCGGGTCCTGGGCGAGGAGTTCGGCCGTCAGCAGGGACTGCGCCCGGTGGTCGAAGCCGGCCGTGGCGCGCATCAGCAGGGCGGGCGTGTGATGGATCAGCCGGATCACGTCGAGCACGACCTGCTGGTCGCTCAGTCCGGTGGCGGGGTCGAACCGTTCCAGCGCGGACAGGTACTGCTCACGCAGCGCCGCCACCGCCGAGGTGCCCGGGGCGCGCTCGCGCACCACCTCGGCCGGCTCGTCGAGGTGCTGCTCCATGGGGCCCATGACCAGGTCTTCCTTGCTCGGGAAGTAGTTGAAGACGGTCATCTTGGACACCTCGGCGGCGGCCGCGATCTCGGCCACCGAGACCTGGTCGAAGCCGCGCTCGGCGAACAGGGCGATCGCGGTGCGCCAGATCCGGATGCCGGTCTGGATCTTCTTGCGCTCGCGCAGCGGGAGCGCGTCGAGATCGATGTCGCGGCCGAGGTTCATGCCGGTGCGGGTCGCCATGAGGGGAACTGTACCAGGATCAAAGATTGACTCGGCTGAATGATTGATCTGGATGAAGAATTGACCAGGTATAAAAAGTTTGCCATGGTGATGCCGAGCCCGCCCGACCACGCCGGTCCGGGCCCGACTCCACTGATTCCGGGGGACTTTCCGATGCCATCCGACACCTTGGGCGCACCCGCGCCGACCGCGTCCGACCCGACCGCACCCGCCCTGATGACCCGGGCCCAGCGCGGGCTGGGCATGTTGCTCTGCCTGGTCACGATCGTGCTGGCGGTGCTCGACATGAACATCGTGTCGGCGGCCACCGTGCCGATCGTCCGGGACCTCGACCCCGTCCACGGGGTCGACCGGCTGCCCTGGCTGGTCAGCGCGTTCGCCCTGGCCGCCACCGCGCTGCTGCCGCTGTACGGCAGGCTCTGCGACGCGTACGGCGCCAAGCGTGTGCTGCTCGGGGCCGTCGGCACCTTCCTGCTCGGTTCGGCGCTCTGCGGGGCGGCGCAGTCGATGGACCAGCTGATCGCCTTCCGGGCGGTGCAGGGCATCGGCGGCGGCGGGCTGATGAGCGTCACCATGGTGGTCATCGCCCAGTTCAAGGACCCCGAGGAGCGCGGCGGCGGCAAGGGCGGGGCGATCGGCGGGATCATCGCGGGCCTCGGCATGGCGGTCGGGCCGCTGGTCGGCGCGCTGTTCACCGACCGCCTCAGCTGGCGCTGGATCTTCTACATCAACCTGCCGCTGGGGCTGCTGGTCCTGGTCGGTGTCGCCCTGGTGGTCAAGCTGCCGCCGGCGACCGGCCGCCGGAGCCTGGACTTCGTCGGCGCGGCCCTTGCCGCGGCCTTCGCGACCGGGCTGCTGCTGGTCACCGAGTGGGGCGGCAAGGAGCACGCCTGGACGTCCCCGGTGATCCTCGGGCTGTCCGCCGCGACCCTGGGCGCGTTCGGCCTCTTCCTGTGGCGCCAGGCCACCGCCGCCGAGCCGGTGCTGCCGCTCTCGCTGTTCCGGATCCGCGCGGTGCGGTTGGGCTTCGCGATCCAGGGCCTGGTCGGGATGGGCATGATCGGCTCGATCATGTACGTGATGCTCTACCTCCAGGTCGCCCGGGGCGTCGCCCCGACCGCGGCCAGCCTCTACCTGATCCCGATGGCGGCAGGGATGACGGCGGCCGGGATCGTGGTCGGCCGGCTGACCGGGCGCGGCCACCCGACCCGGACCTTCCTGGCGGTCGGCGCGGCCTGCGCGACGCTGGCCCTCGCCCTGCTCGGCCTCAGCGGGCCGGACACCGGGCTGTGGGCCGTGCTGGCCGAACTCGCCCTGCTGGGCTGTGGGCTGGGGCAGCTGATCGGCCGGCTGATCACGGTGGTGCAGGAGGCGGCGCCCCGGCACCAGCTCGGCGTGGCGACCACCGGCATCCGGTTCTTCCAGAGCCTCGGCAGCGCGCTCGGCGCGGCGCTGTTCGGCACCGTGCTGTCCCGGGTCTTCGAGGCGGGTGAGCCGGGGCGGCCGCTCGGCGCGGTCCGGGCGCTGACCGGTGCGGCGCACGAGCACGCGGTGCGCAGCTTCACGGACGCGGTGGACGTGGTCTTCCTGTCGGCGGGCGGGGTGCTGGCGCTGGCACTGGTGTGCGTGCTGCGGCTGCGGTCGGCCGAGGAGGCGTCGACCGCCTGACGGGCCGGCGGCCGGGGGCCGGCGGCGGGGTGCGGGGCCCGGTGGACGGGGAGTCCACCGGGCCCGGCGTCGCACCCGGTCCGGGCCCTTCAGGCCCGGCTGGTCCACTCCGGCGCCAGGATGGCCCAGATCTCCTTGTCGTAGCGGACTCCGTTGTACGGGTACCACTCGCGCAGCACGCCGTCGCGGGTCATGCCGAGCCGCTCGGCGACCGCCCGGCTGCGGGCGTTGACGGAGGAGCACCACCACTCGGCGCGGTGCATGCCGCGGGTGACGAAGGCGTAGTCGAGCAGCTGCTTGACGGCGGCGGTGATCAGCCCGTGGCCCTCGCCGGCCGGTTCGGTCCAGGCGCCGATCTCGCAGACGCCGGACTGGGCGTCGAAGTGCACGAACATCACGCCGCCGACCAGCGTGCCGTCCAGCCAGATGCCGTAGATCCGCTTCTGGTCGGCGGCCAGGCCGTCGGCGTAGCGCTGGAGGGTGGCGCGGGCGGAGTCCAGGTCGACCGAGAAGGTGGCCCACGGGATCCACGGGTCGGTGTGGGCGCGGGCGCGGTCGAGGTGGGTCAGGAACTCGGGGGCCTGCCAGGGCTCCAGCGGGCGCAGTTCGGCGTTCTCGGTGAGCGGTACGGCAAACACGGGCGGCCTTTCACGGGGGGTGCTGAGGTTGGCTGGATCATTCATAACAAACGTTTGGTATGTACGATAGCCCCCATGACACCGGCCCGTGGAGACCATGACGCCCGCCGCTCGGAAGTCTCCGAGGGGGTGTGGCGAGTGCTCTCCACCCGCGGCTTCGAGGGGCTGACCCTGCGCGCGGTGGCCGCCGAACTGGGTGCCTCCACCGGGCTGTTGACGCACTACTTCCCGAACAAGCGGGCGCTGCTGAGCCATGCGCTGGAGGAGCTGGACCGGCGCTCGCTGGCCCGGCCCCGGCGCACCGCCCCCACCGACGGCAGCCTGCCGCCGGCCGGGCTGGCCCGGGTGCGGGCGTCGCTGCTGGACGTCCTGCCGCTGGACGGCGAGTCCGCGGCCGACAACCGGATCTGGGTCGGCTCCTGGGACCACGCCCTGGCCGACCCGGAGCTGGCGGCCGCGCACGCGGGCCGCTACGCGCGCTCGCGCACGGCACTCACGGAGCACGTCGCGGACGCCCAGCGGTTGGGGGAGCTCCCGGCGCAGGCCGACCCGGCCGCGCTCGCCGCGGGGGCGCAGGCCTTCGTGCTGGGCCTGGTGGTCCAGGCGCTGTTCGCCCCGGAGGACTTCCCGGCGGAGCGGCAGACGGAGCTGCTGGACGCCTATCTGGCCGGACTGGCGGCGTAGGCCGGGGTGGTCCGGTCGGGGGCGGAGCGGTCCGTCCCGGCCCGGTCGGGGGCGGCCCGGTCGGTGGGTGGACCGGTGCGTTCGGGCGGGGATTCACCGGGAATTCCGCTTGTTCCGGTTGACCCCGTTTTCGGCCCCCGTTTCCGCGGCGGCCACGACACGTACGGTCACGAGTTCCGTGCGACGGGTGTGCAGGGCGGTTGGCGCGAGTGATGACCGAATGGCCCGAAACGGCCACGGAAAGTGTCCGCCGACGCGACGGCCTGCGAAATCGGCGGGTGGTGCCCCCAGCAGGATTCGAACCTGCGACCTACCGCTTAGAAGGCGGGTGCTCTATCCGCTGAGCTATGGGGGCGGGGCGGGCGGCGCCCTGGTGGGCGCGACCGTGGCCGGGATCGGGCTGGCGGGCGCCGGGGCGCACGCTGTCCGGCCCCGTACCTGAGGGTGGGGGTGGTGGGCCCTCGCCCTGTCGGGGACAGGATAAGGGTGTCCGGTTCCCAGGCTGGGTGTGACGACACCGCCGTTGGTGTGTCGGTTCGGTGGAGCGGTCCGATAATCGCAGGTGAAGGCCGTGAGTGCAGCGGTCTGGGAGTGTTCCGAGCCGGACGTTGTGCAGTCGTTACGGGGCTGCCTCCTCACCCGTTATGGATTCGGCACGGAGAATGTGTCGCCGACGGTGCGGGTGGGGGGCCTTAATCGCGGTTGCGCCGGTCGGATGACGTGCGCGAACGCCCGCCGGGGTGCGTTCCGGAGAGCGTTCCCGGGCGGGTTCCGGGGCGGGCTCCCGGGTGTGCCGTCGGGGCGAGGAGCAGCGGGTTTGTTGTCATGGCCGCGAAGAGATGGGGGGCGAAGCGGCGGCGGAACGCTGAAATTCACCCCCGCGAGTGACAGCAGTTCCACAGGCCCGAGTTATCCACAGGATTTCGGAAGTCGGTCGCCGGGATTTCTTCCGAAGTGCACGCTCAAGGCGCACCGATCGATTCCGTACGGTGCATCGGCGAGAACGGAGGGTGTGCCGTGAGCGAGACGCACGTGACGGTGATCGGCAATGTGGCGACGGAGGTGAGCTACGGCGAAACGAGCGGCGGGGTGCCGATGGCCAACTTCCGGCTCGGCTGCACCGAGCGGCGGTACGACCGGCAGCGCGAGTGCTGGGTGGACGGCGAGACGCAGTGGGTGGCGGTGACGGCCTGGCGGGCGCTGGCGGTCAACCTGATCGGTTCGCTGGCCAAGGGCGATCCGGTGCTGGTGAGCGGCCGGCTGCGGGTGCGCGAGTGGATGGACGGAGAGGTGAAGCGGAGTCGGGCCGAGATCGACGCCCGATCGGTCGGGCACGATCTCACCCGTGGCACCACGGCGTTCCGGTGGGCGGCGGGGGTGCGCGGGCAGCCGCCGGGTGGCGCCGGGCCGGCCGGGGCGGAGGCCGGGAGCGAGGTGGTGCCGGAGTGGATCGTCAGCGCGGTGGAGGCGCGCAGGGGCTCCGCGGCGGCGTCCGGGGCGTCCTCCTCGGCGGCCCCGGCGGCGGTCGCGGCCCCCGTCGTGCGGGCGCTGCCGCCGGGTGGGCGGCCGGCCACGGGGGAGTCGGGCGACGTGGCCGGGAGGGAGCGGGGAGGTGACGCCGCGGGCGCCCTGACCTGACGGGTCGATGGCCTTCCCTGTCGACAAATATGTTGATCGAGAAGGTTGTTGCGCCCGCACGCGCAATCCGACCGGATAACGGAAAACGGCCGGCGGTTTTCCGGTCGACCGTCAACTTGTGTGGGACCTGAGGGGATTGATAACGATCCAGATACGGAATCGTCCTGATTTCGCATGGGGAGCTCGGGGCCTCCGGGGCTCAATAGGATTCGTCTGGTTCATACCGCAGCAGTGCCACAGGAGGCACGCGCGGAACGGCAAGTCGGCGGGCCGCCCACTCGGTGCGGCTCGGCCCGGAGGGATCCCAGATGTTCCAGAGGCAGGGGCGGAGTCTGTCCCGGATAACCACTGTCATGCTCACGACCAGCTTGGCGCTGGGTGGTGGCCTGTTCACGGCCGGTGCGGCGGCCGCGGCCGACACCCCGGCCTCGGGCGTGACCGCCGAGGTTCAGAACGAGATGCTCGGCGAGAAGATCGACGTCGACGGCCGGACCGTCGACGGCGGCCTGTTCACCCTCAAGACGGACGCGGGCGAGAAGCTCCGGACGTACTGCATCGACTTCGACAACCCGGTCTACCTGGACAGCGCCGCCAAGTACCACGAGGCGGACTGGGCGTCGAGCTCCCTCAACAGCAACGCCAACGCCCCCAAGATCCGCTGGATCCTGGACAACTCCTACCCGCAGGCGAGCCTGGCCTCCCTGGCCACGGCCATCCACGTGGACAAGCTGAGCGACGAGGACGCCGCCGCGGGCACCCAGGCCGCGATCTGGAAGTTCTCGGACAACAAGAACGCCACGCCGCGCAACGAGAAGGCCAAGAAGCTCCGCGACTACCTGGTCGGCGACGCCAACAAGGGCGTCGCGGCCGAGCCCAAGCCCTCGCTGACCCTCTCCCCGGACTCCGTCTCCGGGAAGTCGGGCGGCAAGCTCGGCCCGTTCCTGCTGAACTCCAGCGCGAACGAGGTCAAGCTGACCGTCACCGGTGACGCCGCGGACAAGATCAAGCTGCTGGACAAGGACAACAAGCCGGTCAACGGCGCCCTGGCCGGCCCGATCGGCAAGGACACCCCGCTGTACCTGGACGTGCCGGCCGGCACCCCGGACGGCAAGGCCGCCATCAACGCCACCGCCGAGGCCAACGTCCTCAGCGGCCGGGTCTTCATGAGCAAGGTGGACAACAAGGGCCGCCACAGCCAGACCATGATCCTGGCCGGCTCCACCAAGGTGAACGTCGCGGCCGGCGCCAAGGCCACCTGGAAGCAGGGCAAGGGCGCGCTGATCGACAGCACCGCCAAGGAGGAGTGCGCCGCGGGCGGCGTGCGGGTGTCCGTCACCAACACCGGTGACGAGGCCGCCACCGTCACGGTCGGCAAGCAGCAGGTCGCCGTCCAGCCGGGCAAGACCGAGAGCGTGCTCGTCAAGGTCGAGGAGAAGACCCGCTACGACTTCACCGTCACGGGCCCGAACGGCTACTCCAAGCAGTTCACCGGCGTCCTGGACTGCAAGGTCGGCGTGACCCCGACCCCGGCCCCGAGCACCCCGGCCGCGACCCCGTCCGGCACGCCGGTCGCGACCCCGTCGGGCACCCCGAGCAACGGCGCCGGCCAGCCCGCCCCGGCGACCACCAGCGCCGCCCCCGGCACCGGTGGCCTGGCCCAGACCGGTGCCAATGACTCGACCCCGATCCTCGCCGCCGTCGCCGGTGGCCTGGTCGTGGCCGGTGGCGCCGCCGTCTTCGTCCTGCGCCGTCGCGGCCGCCACGGTCGCAGCACCGCCTGAACCGACTGAACCGCCCGAGCGGGCCGGGAGGCACTGACCTCCCGAGACCCTGAGAGCGGCAACCGGCCCGGCTCCCCGCACCCGCTGCGGGGAGCCGGGCCGTCGCGCTGTGCGGCGCGGGGCGGGCAGGGGCGTCGGCCGTGGTGAGGGGACCGAGGGGCCGAGCCGGGCCGCCGTGGTTCCGGGTGCGGGACGGCCGTGGCGGAGGGGGAACCGGGCCGCGGGGCTCCTGCCGGTGGAGAGCGGCTGCGGATACCCCCGTGGGGTCACCCGGGCGATTCGGGGCTCCGGGCCGGGTGCGGCACAATGGAAGGCTGCAAGCCGAATTACTCCCGACGACGCCGGAGCGATCTCACGTGGCGGAATACATCTACACGATGCGCAAGGTGCGCAAGGCTCACGGAGACAAGGTCATCCTTGACGACGTGACGCTCAGCTTCCTCCCCGGAGCGAAGATCGGCGTCGTGGGCCCCAACGGTGCCGGTAAGTCCACCGTGCTGAAGATGATGGCCGGCCTGGAGCAGCCCTCCAACGGCGACGCCTTCCTCTCGCCCGGCTTCACCGTCGGCATGCTGCTCCAGGAGCCGCCGCTGGACGAGTCCAAGACGGTCCTGGAGAACGTCCAGGACGGCGTCAAGGAGATCAAGGGGAAGCTCGACCGCTTCAACGAGATCGCCGAGCTGATGGCGACCGACTACTCGGACGCCCTGCTGGACGAGATGGGCAAGCTCCAGGAGGAGCTGGACCACGCCGAGGCCTGGGACCTGGACGCCCAGCTGGAGCAGGCCATGGACGCCCTGGGCTGCCCGCCCGGCGACTGGGCGGTCACCAAGCTCTCCGGTGGCGAGAAGCGCCGCGTCGCGCTCTGCAAGCTGCTGCTGGAGGCCCCGGACCTGCTGCTGCTCGACGAGCCCACCAACCACCTGGACGCCGAGTCGGTGAACTGGCTGGAGCAGCACCTGGCCAAGTACAAGGGCACCGTCGTGGCCGTCACCCACGACCGGTACTTCCTGGACAACGTGGCCGGCTGGATCCTGGAGCTCGACCGCGGCCGCGCCATCGGCTACGAGGGCAACTACTCCACCTACCTGGAGACCAAGCAGTCGCGTCTCAAGGTCGAGGGGCAGAAGGACGCGAAGCGCGCCAAGCGCCTCAAGGAGGAGCTGGAGTGGGTCCGCTCCAACGCCAAGGGGCGCCAGGCGAAGTCCAAGGCCCGTCTGGCCCGCTACGAGGAGATGGCCGCCGAGGCGGACAAGATGCGGAAGCTGGACTTCGAGGAGATCCAGATCCCGCCGGGCCCGCGCCTGGGCAACGTCGTCATCGAGGTCGAGAACCTCAACAAGGCCTTCGGTGAGAAGGTCCTGATCGACGACCTGAGCTTCACCCTGCCGCGCAACGGCATCGTCGGCATCATCGGCCCGAACGGCGCCGGCAAGACCACCCTGTTCAAGATGCTCCAGGACCTGGAGACCCCGGACAGCGGCACGGTCAAGGTCGGCGACACCGTCAAGATCAGCTACGTCGACCAGACCCGCTCCAACATCGACCCGAAGAAGACCCTCTGGGAGGTCGTCTCCGACGGTCTGGACTGGATCAACGTCGGCCAGGTCGAGATGCCGTCCCGCGCCTACGTGTCGGCCTTCGGCTTCAAGGGCCCGGACCAGCAGAAGCCGGCCGGTGTGCTCTCCGGTGGTGAGCGCAACCGTCTGAACCTGGCGCTCACCCTCAAGCAGGGCGGCAACCTGCTGCTCCTCGACGAGCCCACCAACGACCTCGACGTCGAGACGCTCTCCTCGCTGGAGAACGCCCTGCTGGAGTTCCCCGGCTGCGCCGTGGTCATCTCCCACGACCGCTGGTTCCTGGACCGAGTGGCCACCCACATCCTCGCCTACGAGGGCGACAGCAAGTGGTTCTGGTTCGAGGGCAACTTCGAGTCGTACGAGAAGAACAAGATCGAGCGGCTCGGCGCCGACGCCGCCCGTCCGCACCGGGCCACCTACAAGAAGCTGACCCGAGGCTGACACCCAGCCGTCACGACGGCCCGGCAGACTGCCCTCCGGGGCGGCCTGCCGGGCCGCGGCCCGTCGCCACCGTCCGCCGCACCGGCGGTGCACGGCGGCGGGCGACCGGACACCGAGGAGAACTCCCGTGGCTCGCCACATCTACGCCTGCCCGCTGCGCTGGTCCGACATGGACGCCTTCGGGCACGTCAACAACGTGGTCTTCCTGCGCTACCTGGAGGAGGCCCGGATCGACTTCATGTTCACCCAGGCCGCCGCGGCCGGCGCCGGGGAGTTCGCGGGCGGCTCGGTGGTGGCGCGCCACGAGATCGACTACAAGCGTCCGCTGGTGCACCGGCCCGAGCCGGTCACCGTCGAGACCTGGGTGACGAAGATCGGCGGCGCCTCGCTGACCGTCTCGTACGAGATCAAGGACGTTGCCGAGGACGGCAGCGACATCGTGTACGTCCGGGCGTCCACCGTGGTCGTCCCCTACGATCTGGCCGAGGGCCGGCCGCGCCGGATCTCGCCGGTGGAGCGGGAGTTCCTCGGCCGCTTCATGGACGAAGAGCCGGCAGTCGCCGCCGTCTGACCCCATCTGACGATTCGAGCTGAACCGCTGTGACCATCACCGCCCGTCTCGCCCTGGCCGACACCGGGGAGGCCGCCGACCTCTCCGCCTTCCTGCTGCGCCTGCTGCGCTTCGACCGGGCGGCGGCCGTCCGGCTCCAGGCGGTGGGCCAGGGCGGCGGGGACGGCGTGCTGGCGGTCTTCGGACGGTTGCCGCTGGGCGGTTCGGGCGCGCTGGCGATCCGCACCGTGCGGCTGGGCGGCCTGGACGAGCCGGTGGACCTCACCGTCTCGGCGGGCCAACTGCTGGACGGCGTGGACGCCGAGGCGGGCGCCGTCGCGCTGCCCGCGCCGGTGACCGGCCCGGCCTGGGCGGGACTGTTGCCGCCGCGCACCGGCTGGCGGCCGGTCGGTGCCCCGCCGGCGGCCGAGGTGTACCCCGAACTCATGGCCGGGGTGCAGGAGTTCCGCGAGCGCAGCGAGGCCGTCCCGGCGCACCACCGCAGCCGCGCGGCGCTGGACGCGCTGGCCGACGAGATCTGGTCCCGCCCGGTGACCGCGCTGCCCGAACTGCCGCTGCGCGCGCTGCACGCCGCGTACGTGATCGGTTTCCTGAAGCCCGGAGCCCCGCTGACCGTGCACCGGGCGGGCGGCTGGCTGCGGCTGAGCGCCCCGGCGGGTTCGGTGGCGGTGCGCACCGTGGCCGCGCCGGGCGCGGGGCTGGGGCTCAGCCCGGTCCGGTAGCGCCGGCCGTCGGCCCCCGGTCCGGCAGCCCGGCGCACGGGCTCCGGCGCACGGGCTCCGGGAACGGGCTCAGCCCGGGGTGTTGACCATCGAGGCGGCGGCGTAGGTCAGGTACTCGAGCAGCTGCCGCTCGTGCTCGGCCGGCAGCTCCAGGCTCGCCACGGCCGCCCGCATGCGGGTGAGCCAGGCGTCGTGTGCGGCCTTGTCGACCTTGAACGGCGCGTGCCGCATCCGCAGCCGCGGGTGGCCGCGCCGCTCGCTGTAGGTGCGCGGGCCACCCCAGTACTGCATCAGGAAGAGGGCCATTCGCTCCTCGGCCGGCCCGAGGTCCTCCTCGGGGTACATCGGCCGCAGCAACTCGTCCTCGGCGATGCCTTCGTAGAACCGGTGGGCCAGCCGCCGGAAGGTCGGCTCACCGCCGACCTGGTCGTAGAAGGTCTCCTCGCTCAACGTGCCTCGCCGGATCTCTCTCACCCGACCATGGTCGCAGACGCCGACGGGGGCGTACACCGGGACCAAAGGCGTACGCCCCCGTCGGGACCAGTGGATGTCAACCGGGGACGGTCAGTCCTCCCAGCGGAACAGCTTCCAGGAGATGCCGGTCAGCACGGCCGCGAAGAGCAGCAGGCCGCCCATGGTCGGCAGGGCGTCCATGACGCCCCCACCGCGGGTGAGCACCGACTGGGCTGAGCTGACCAGGTAGTGCAGCGGCATGACCTCGGAGACGGCCTTCAGCCAGCCCGGGGCGCCGTCCAGCGGGAAGAACGAGCCGGACAGGAAGGACATCGGCAGCACGATGATCTGTGAGATGCCGTTGGCGGCCTCCTCGGTCTTGGCGACCGAGCCGGCCAGCAGGCCGATCGACATGAAGGCGAGCGTCGCGCAGGCCACCAGCGGGATGACCAGCCACCAGTTGCCGGTGAGCTTGAGCCCGAAGAAGCTGGTCGCGACCACCAGGAAGACGGCGGTCTGCAGGAACGCGGTCAGCAGCGAGACCAGGATCCGGGAGCTGACCACGGTGCCGGCACTGATCGGGGCCAGCCGCAGCCGGCGCAGCACCTTGGTCTTGCGCCAGTTGACCAGGGTCAGCGCGGCACCGAACACCGCGCCGGTGGCGACGGCCCAGCCGAGCAGGCCGGGGGTGAGGAACTGGATCGGCTTGAGCGACTTGTCCTCGACCTGCTGGGAGTCCAGCACGAAGGCCGGCTTCTGGCCGGTGGCCGCCTGGTTGGCGTTCTGGACCACCGAGTTGAGGATGCCCTGGAGCGCGCCGGCGCGGACCTGGTCGGCGGCGGTGTAGCGCAGCTCGACCTTGCCGTCCGGGCCCTGCTTGATCAGCGCGTCGTAGTCACCCTTGCGGACCTTCTCCAGCGTGGCGGCCTCGTCGTCGGTCTTCGTGATGGTGAGGACCTTGTCCAGCCCGGCCCGCTCGTCGCCCTGGATCGAGTCGAACAGCTTCACCGCGCCGACCTGCGCCACCTTGGCGTGCGGGCTGCCGGAGCTCTTGGTCACGCTGCCGAAGAACACCAGGAACACCAGCGGGAACAGCAGGATGAAGAAGGTCGCGGTGCGGTCGCGCTTCATCCCGAGCAGCATGGCGCGGGACAGGCTCCAGAACGCGCTGACCCGCTCCCGCTCGCCGGCGGCCGGGCCGCCGCGCCGGGCGGGGGACTGCGGCTCGGTGGGGATGGTGGCGGTCATGCGCGGAACTCCCGTCCGGTCAGCTGGAGGAAGACGTCCTCCAGGGTGGCGCCGCGCACTTCCAGGCCGCGCAGTGCGTTCTGCTCGGCCAGGACGCCGAGCACCGGGGCGGGGAGGCGGGTGGAGACGGAGAGCGAGACGGTGTCGTCCTCCAGGGTGGCGATGTCGGCGCCGGCCGCGGTCAGCAGTTCCCGGGCCCGGTCGAGCGGGAGCTGGCCGGAGGCCACGCTGATCCGGACGGTGTCGTCGATCTCGCGGATCAGCGCCGCCGGGGCGCCGGTGTGCAGGATCTTGCCGTGGTCCATGATCGAGACCCGGTCGCAGAGCACCTCGGCCTCGTCCAGGTAGTGCGTGGTCAGCACGACCGTGCGGCCCTCGGCGTTGATGTCCCGCAGGAGGTCCCAGAGGTTGCGCCGGGACTGCGGGTCCAGGCCGGTGGTGGGCTCGTCCAGGAAGACGAGCTCCGGGTCGTGGGCCAGTGCGCAGGCGATCGACAGGCGCTGGGCCTGGCCGCCGGACATCTGGTCGGTCAGGGTCTCGGCCTTGTCCGAGAGGCCGACCCGCTCCAGCATCGCGTCGGCCCGCTTGGGGCCGACCCCGTAGAACGACGCGAAGGTGCGGATGGTCTCCCGGGCCGTCAGTTTCCGGAAGAAAGCGGATGCCTGGAACTGCACGCCGATTCGCGGCAGCAGTTTCGGATTGCGCGGCCAGGGCTCCATGCCCAGGAGCTGGACCCGACCCTCGTCCGGTTTCCGGACGCCCTCCAGGATCTCCATCGTGGTGGTCTTCCCGGCGCCGTTGGGGCCCAGGATCCCGTAGAACTCGCCGGCCTCGACGGTGAAGGAAACCCCGTCGACGGCCTGCACATCCCCGTACCGCTGTCGGATGCCGTCAGCGGATATAGCAGCAGTCATGTGCCCTGAGCCTAGGGGTTGTGAAGGCTCTTGTGCACATCCGGGACGGCGAATTTGCGGATATTTTGAGGAACGGCCAAACAAAGCCGGGCCGGGCGGATGTCGAA